>NZ_JBHVYE010000002.1:597426-635508 GCF_042881135.1 Streptomyces sp. NPDC058284 | reverse complement strand
ACAGGACCATCACGCTGCCCATGGGCCAGACACCGGCCTTCGCGCTCGCCGCCGAGGAGCTCGGCGGCGAGCGCGCGATGGCGGGCGTCGTCAAGGACGCGGGCGACGACCCGGACGTCACGCACGGCGCGCTGGTGCGGTCCACGGTGCGGCGGCTGTCTGCCGGTGCGGGCGTCGTCTTCAGGGCGGGTCCCGGCGTGGGCACCGTCACCCGCCCCGGCCTGCCCCTCGATGTCGGGGAGCCCGCGGTCAACCCCGTGCCGCGGCAGATGATGCGGGACCACGTGGCGCTGGTCGCGGAGCGCGCCGGGGTCGCGCCGGACGTCGAGATCACGATCTCCGTCGACCACGGCGAGGAGATCGCCCGCTCCACCTGGAACCCGCGCCTCGGCATCCTCGGCGGCCTCTCCATCCTCGGGACGACCGGCATCGTCGTGCCCTACTCCTGCTCGGCGTGGATCGACTCGATCCGGCGCGGCGTGGACGTGGCGCGGGCGGCCGGGCGCACGCATGTCGCCGGGTGCACGGGGTCGACGTCGGAGAAGACCGTCGTCGCCGAGTACGGACTGCCGGAGGACGCGCTCCTGGACATGGGTGACTTCGCCGGCGCGGTCCTGAAGTACGTACGCCGTCACCCCGTCGACCGCCTCACCATCTGCGGCGGCTTCGCCAAGCTGTCGAAACTCGCGGCGGGCCACCTCGACCTGCACTCGGCCCGCTCCCAGGTCGACAAGTCCTTCCTCGCGGAGCTCGCCCGCGCGGGCGGGGCGTCCGACGCCCTCGCCACCGAGGTGGCGACCGCCAACACCGGCCTCGCGGCGCTGCAATTGTGCGCGGCGGCCGGGGTGCCACTCGGCGACCTGGTGGCGCTCACGGCAAGGGACGAGGCACTCGCGGTGCTGCGGGGCGCCCCCGTAGCGGTGGACGTCATCTGCATCGACAGGGCGGGAACGGTGGTGGGCCGCAGCGAGGTCCGCGCCCCTTAAGGGGCGCGGAGGCCCAGGGGCGCGGGGAACTGCGCGCCCAGCCGCAGCCCAGCCGCAGCCGAGCCGCAGCCGACGAACAGCCCCCGCCTGCATCCCTGCGGGACGCCCCGCTCAGCACACGTGCCGCTCCCGCCCCGCCGAGTACAGGTGGCTGTCCCGGAACTGGGAGGCGCCCAGCGTCCGCCCCACCATGATGACCGCGGTCCGCACGATCCCCGCCGCCTTCACCTGCTCCGCGATGTCGCCGAGGGCGCCCCGCAGGATCACCTCGTCGGGGCGGCTGGCCAGGGCGACCACGGCGACGGGGCAGTCGGCGCCGTAGTGCGGCAGCAGCTCCTCGACCACGCGGTCGACGTAACCCGCGGCCAGATGCAGGACGAGCAGCGCCCCGCTGCGGCCGAGCGTGGCCAGGTCCTCGCCCTCCGGCATGGCCGTCGCACGCTGGGCGATACGCGTGAGGATGACGGTCTGGCCGACGGTCGGCACCGTCAGCTCCCGCTTCAGCGCGGCCGCCGCCGCGGCGAACGCGGGCACACCCGGCACCACCTCGTACGGGACTCCGGCCGCGTCGAGCCGCCGCATCTGCTCGGCCACCGCGCTGAACACGGACGGGTCGCCCGAGTGCAGCCGCGCCACGTCGAGCCCCTGCTCGTGCGCGTGCACCAGCTTCTCGGTGATCTGGTCCAGGTTGAGCTGGGCGGTGTCGACGAGCTGCGCCCCGTCCGGGCACTCGGCGAGCAGCTCGCGCGGGACCAGGCTGCCCGCGTACAGGCAGACCTGGCAGGCCGCGATCCGCCGCGCGCCGCGGACCGTGATCAGGTCGGCGGCGCCGGGACCCGCGCCGATGAAGTACACGGTCATCGTTCTTGTTCTCCAGACTTGGTGACGGACCATTGGGTGACCGGCATGGCCTGCCGCCACCCGGTGAAGCCGCCCACGGGCACGGCCTGCGCGACCGCGAGCCGCACCAGCTCGCCGCCGTGGCGCCGGTACCACTGGGTGAGCAGCGCCTCGGACTCCAGCGTGACGGTGTTGGCGACGAGCCGCCCGCCGGGCGGCAGCGCGTCCCACCCCGCGTCGAGGAGTCCCGGCGCGGTGAGGCCGCCGCCGATGAACACGGCGTCCGGCGTGGGCAGTCCGGCGAGCGCGGCGGGCGCGGCGCCGGTGACGACGCGCAGCGCGGGCACGCCGAGCCGCTCGGCGTTGCGGGTGATCCGCTGCGCGCGCACGGGGTTCTTCTCGACGGTGACGGCACGGCACGACGGGTGCGTGCGCAGCCACTCCACGGCGATCGACCCCGAGCCGCCGCCCACGTCCCAGAGCAGTTCCCCGGGGGCGGGCGCGAGCGCGGCGAGCGTGGCGGCGCGGACGTAACGCTTGGTGAGCTGCCCGTCGTTGTCGTACGCGGCGTCGGGCAGCCCCGGCACGGCGCCGAGGCGCAGCGCGCCGGGGGAGCGGCGGCACTCGACCGCGACGACGTTCAGGGCGTCACTGGGCGCGTGCGACCAGCTGTCGGCGACCCCCTCGTATGCCGTCTCGCCCGCCCCGCCGAGCTGTTCGAGTACGCGCAGTCGGCTCGGTCCGAAGCCGCGCTCCCTCAGCAGCGCGGCGACCTCGCCGGGCGTGGCCGCGTTCGCGCTGAGCACGAGGAGGCGGCGCCCGTCGTGCAGCGCGGCGGCGAGCCGCGCGGCCGGGCGGCCGACGAGCGTGACGACCTCGGTGTCCTCCACCGGCCAGCCGAGGCGCGCGCACGCGAGGGAGACGGCGGACGGGTGCGGGAGGACGCGCAGCGCGGCGGCGCCGACCTCCTCGGTCAGGGCGCGCCCGATGCCGTAGAACATCGGGTCGCCGCTGGCGAGGACGGCGACGCGGCGCCCGGCGTGCGCGGCGAGGAGCGCGGGCACCGCGGGCCGCAGCGGCGAGGGCCAGGCGACGCGCTCGCCCGCGCAGCGGTCGGCGGGGAGCAGGTCCAGCTGGCGCGCGCCGCCGATCAGCACCTCGGCGTCGGACAGCGCCGCGCGCGAGGCCGCCGGGAGCCCGTCCCAGCCGTCGGCCCCGATTCCGACGACGGTGAGGTCCGGTATGCCTGCGGGGGGTGCGGGGGTCATCGCTGGTACCTGACCTCGGGGTTCGGGGAGAAAGCTGCGCAGCGCACTCTACTGGTGACCCGGCGGCGTACCCTTATTGCGAACTACTTGCAATAAGCCGTGCGACCGGTCGTTCCGCGCGGCTCCCTGGGCAGAAAGGCGACCTTCGCGATGGGCTCTCCGGTGGTGCTCGGCATCGAGTCGTCCTGCGACGAGACGGGCGCGGGCCTCGTCCGCGAGGGGCGGCTGCTCGGCCACGCGGTCGCGTCGAGCATGGACGAGCACGCCCGGTACGGGGGAGTCGTCCCGGAGATCGCCGCCCGCGCCCACGTCCACGCGCTCACCCCGGTGATCCGCCGGGCACTGGACGATGCGGGCCTGCGGATGTCCGACATCGGCGCCGTCGCCGTGACCACGGGCCCCGGCCTCTCCGGCGCCCTCCAGGTCGGACTCGCCGGTGCGAAGAGCCTTGCGTACGCCCTGGACGTCCCGCTGCACGGCGTGCACCACCTCGCCGGGCACGTCGCCGCCGACACCCTGGAGCACGGCCCGCTGCCCGACCCCTGCATGGTCCTGATCGTCTCCGGCGGCCACACCTCGCTCCTTCTCGTACGCGACCTGGCGCGCGACCCGCTCGTCCACCTCGGGGACACCCTCGACGACGCCGCGGGGGAGTGCTTCGACAAGGTCGCGCGGGTCTTCGGGCTGCCGTACCCGGGTGGGCCCGCCATCGACCGGGCGGCGCGGGAGGGCGACCCGGCCGCCGTGTCCTTCCCGCGCCCGCTGACCGGGCCGCGCGACACCCCCTACGCCTTCTCCTTCTCGGGGCTGAAGACGGCCGCCGCACGCTGGGCCGAGGGTCATGCCGGGCGGCCCCTGCCGGTCGCCGACGGCGCGGCATCGCTCCAGGAGGCCGTGGCCGACGTGCTCACCCGCAAGGCGGTCGCGGCCTGCCGCGAACACGGCGTCGGCACGCTGGTGGTGGTCGGCGGCGTCGCCGCCAACTCCCGGGTGCGCGCCCTCGCCGAGGAGCGCTGCCGGGCCGCCGGGGTCACGCTGCGGGTCCCGCCGCCGCGCCTGTGCACCGACAACGGCGCGATGATCGCGGCGGTCGGCGACCTGCTGGTGAGGGCGGGCGCGGAGCCCGCGCCCCTGGACGTCTCCATCGACCCGTCGGCACCGCTGGAGTTCGCTTCGCTGAACCCGGCCGGGACCGCCGCAGTGGTGGGAGCGGTCGGGCGGGTCGCCGCGTGACCGGCGCCTCGTACGACGTCCACCGGCTGACCGGCGCCGGACTCCTCGCGTACGCGCGGGGCGTGCGCTCCGTCTACGCCGAGGCGTTCGGCGCACCGCCCTGGAACGAGGACCCGGCCGAGGCCGACCGCTACCTCGAACGCCTCGCGGCCGACATCGGGCGCCCCGGCTTCACGGGAGCGGTCGCGCTCGGCGGCCCGCCGGACACGCCGCGGCGCGTCCTCGGCTTCGCGTCCGCGTGGACGACGCAGTACCCGCTGCCCGACACGCGCTCCTACCCGCTCGTCACCGCCGCCCTCGGTGACCGGCGCACCGAGGAGTGGCTCGCCGGAGCGTTGCAGGTCGACGAACTCGCGGTGCTGCCCGCAGCGCACGGCCTCGGCGTGGGCCGTGCGCTGCTCGCGGCGGTGACCGGTGAGGCGCCGGACGGCCGCTGCTGGCTGCTGACCTCGCCGCGGGCCGCCGACGCCGTGCGCTTCTACCGGCGGGCGGGCTGGCACCAGATCACCCGCCCCGCGCAGGAGGGCCCGGGCAGGGTGGTCTTCCTGGGTCCGGACCATCCCGCGGGACTGGTGGCCGGGGCGGAAGGGGCGGAGAGGGCGGAAGGAGCGGGCCGGTAGGGGCTGGTAGCGCGCACGCGCCGTCCAGTCGCGCACACCCCCCCTAGTGCCGACGCACCAGAACCCGTGCGCGGCTGGTCCGGGCGCACCAGGGCAGGACGGCGGCTGGGGACGATGCCCGGCGGGACGCCGGAGGGAAGTGTGGGAGGCGCGGAATTCCCGCGTACTTCCCCCGCATTTCCCTTGCCTAGCGGTGTCTGGAGTGATCAACAGGTGGCGACAACCCTTTACCGGATCGGACGGTGGGCCTTCCGCAGGCGCAGGCTCGTGGGCGGCCTCTGGCTGGGGGCCCTGCTGCTCGCCGTCGCAGCCGCAGCCATGGCGCCGGCCGGCGAGGAGGAGGACCTCTCCATGCCCGGCACCGAGTCGCAGAAGGCGTTCGACCTGCTGGACGAGCGTTTCCCGCAGACCAACAGCCAGGGCGCCGAGGCCCGTCTGGTGTTCCGGGCGCCGGACGGGCAGCGGGTGACGGCCAGGGAGAACCGGGCGGCCGTCGAGGACACGCTCGGCTCGCTGGACGGAGGAGACCAGGTCGCGTCGGCCACCGACCCCTACAAGAGCGGCGCGGTCAGCGAGGACGGCACCATCGCCTACTCCACGATCACCTACACCGCGGACGCAGCCGACCTGTCCGGACCGACGAAGAGCGCCCTGGAGGACGCCGCCGACCGGGCCAGGGACGCGGGCCTTACCGTGGAGACCGGCGGCTCCGCCCTGGACGCGGAGGAGGGGCCCGGCGGTACGACGGAGATCGTCGGCGTGGCGGTGGCGGCGGTGGTCCTCGTCGTCGCCCTCGGCTCGCTGGTCGCGGCCGGGCTGTCGCTGCTGACCGCGTTCGTGGGCGTGGCCATCGCCTTCGGTCTGGTCTCCGCGCTGGCCGTACCCCTGGGCCTGACGTCCACCGTCGTCATCCTGGTCCTGATGCTGGGACTCGCGGTCGGCATCGACTACGCGCTCTTCATCACCTCCCGCTTCCGTGCCGAACGCGCCCGGGGCATCGACCCCGAGGAGGCCGCGGGCCGGGCGGTGGGCACGGCCGGATCCGCCGTCGTCTTCGCAGGCGCCACCGTCTTCATCGCCCTGGTCGGCCTCGGGGTCGTCGGCATCCCCGAACTCACCAGGATGGGCATGGGCGGCGCGGGCGCCGTCGCCCTCGCCGTACTCGTCGCACTGACCCTGGTCCCCGCGCTGTTCGGCTTCTTCGGCCGACGAGTCCTGTCCCGCACCGCCCGCAGGGCCGCCGCCCGGCCGGGAAGCGAACACCCGCACGCGACACCGGCCGCGGCCGGAAAGCCGTGGCCCGGCAACCCCGGACCCGGCAACCCCGGGCCCGGCAACCCCGGGCTCGGCACCCGCTGGGCGCGGTTCGTGCTGCGCCGCCCCGTGGCCGTACTGCTGGTCGCCGGACTCGGTCTCGGCGCCCTCGCCCTACCGGCGCTGAGCCTCGAACTCGGGCTGCCCGGAGACGAGTCCAAGTCGGTCCAGACCACCCAGCGCCGCGCCTACGACCTGCTGTCGGAAGGCTTCGGCCCCGGCTTCAACGGGCCGCTGACCGTGGTCGTGGACACCTCGTCGGCGACGGCGTCCGGGGAGACCCGGGCCACCACGGACCGGGTCGTCGAGACCGTACGAGGAGTGGACGGCGTCGCGTCGGTCGGTGAGCCGGTGCTCAACCGGACCGAGGACACGGCCGTCCTCACCGCCGTCCCGCGCACCGCGCCGAACAGCGGCGAGACCAAGGAACTGGTGCACGCGATCAGGGACGCGGTCTCCGGCGTCGAGGCCCGCACGGGCGCGGGCATCCTGGTGACCGGCACCACCGCGATGAACATCGACATCTCCGAAGCCATGTCCGACGCACTCATCCCCTACCTGACCGTGGTCATCGGCCTCGCCGTGCTCCTGCTGGCGGTCGTCTTCCGCTCGGTCCTCGTACCGGTCAAGGCCGCGCTCGGCTTCCTGCTGTCGGTCGGCGCCGCCTTCGGCGTGCTCGTCGCCGTCTTCCAGTGGGGCTGGGCGGCGGACCTGATCGGCATCGAGCAGACCGGCCCTGTCATGTCGCTGATGCCGATCCTCATCATCGGCATAGTGTTCGGCCTCGCCATGGACTACGAGGTCTTCCTCCTCAGCCGCATGCGGGAGGCCTACGCCCACGGCGCGTCACCCGGCGAGGCCGTCGTCGACGGGTTCCGGTACAGCGGGCGGGTGGTGGCCGCGGCGGCGATCATCATGATCAGCGTGTTCGCCGGATTCATCGGCATGAGCAACCCGACCATCCAGACGATGGGCGTCGGCCTGTCCGCCGCCGTCGCCTTCGACGCCTTCGTGGTCCGGATGGCGATCGTGCCCGCGGTCATGGCACTGCTCGGCCGCAGGGCCTGGTGGCTGCCCCGTATTCTGGACCGCGTGCTGCCGAACGTGGACATCGAGGGTGAGGCACTGAGCGGGCGAGGACCGGGCGGGCGAGCCCCAAGCCCCGCGGCCGGGCCGGACGCGGCGGCGCCGCGGCTCCCCGTCGGCCGGGACTGAGCGGCCATGACGGACAGGAGCGGCGGTGGACCGCGCGCCCGCGGCGCGCGGTGGCGGGAGGGCGTGGTCACGGCGACGGCGTTCGCGCTCTGCCTGCTCGGCGGCGTCGTCGAGGAAGACGGCGACACACTGTCGCCGCCGTCTTTCACCGCCTACTTCATCGCCGTCGTGTCCAGCGCCGTGCTGCCGGTGCGGCGCCGTGCGCCCCTGGCCGCCATGGCGGTCACGACCGCGTGCGGCGTCCTCGCACCGGTCCTCGGCCTCCTGCTGAGCCCGCTCATCGTGGCCCCCGCCGTGATCGCCGCCTACTCCTTCTCGCTCACCGCTCGGTCCGAACGGCGGGCGGTGGGCGCGGTGTTGCTCATCTCCGCGGCGCTCCTCGTCGCCTCCAGCCCGTTGTTCGGCGCCCTCTCGTGGAAGGACGCGAGCAGGGTGGGGGCAGTGGCGGCGTTCCCGCTGGTGGCCGGGGTACTCGGACACTCGGTGCGGAACCGGCGGGCCTACCTGGCGGCCGTGGAGGAGCGGGCCCGGCGGGCCGAGGAGAGCCGGGAGAGCGAGGCGCGCCGCAGAGTGGACGAGGAACGAGTGCGCATCGCGCGGGAGTTGCACGATCTCGTGGCCCATCAGATCACCCTGGCCAACGCGCAGGCCACGGTCGCCGCCCACCTCTTCGACACCCGCCCCGAGCAGACCCGCAAGAGCCTGGCGGAACTCGTCGAGACCACCGGCCACGCGCTCGACGAACTGCGGGCCACGGTCGGCCTGTTGCGCCGGACCGGGGACGCGGCAGCACCCGCCGAACCGGCGCCGGGTCTGTCCCGCCTGCCCACGCTCCTCGAATCCTTCCGCCGCGCGGGTCTTGAGGTGACCGTGCACCAGGAGGGCGCGGCCAGGCCGCTGCCGCCGGGCGCGGATCTCACCGCGTACCGCATCGTCCAGGAGGCCCTGACCAACGTGACCAAGCACGCCGGTACCGGGTGCGCCCGGGTGCGCCTGACCTGGGGTCGCGACCGCGTGACGATCACGGTAGCGGACGACGGAGGGAGTCCCCGTACGCCCCGTACGCCCGGTACGCCTCGTACACCCCGTACGGTGGCGAGCGCGGCGACGTCCGCGGCGGCCGACCGGCAGCCCGGCTACGGCTTGATCGGGATGCGGGAACGGGCCGCGGCGGTGGGTGGACAGCTCTCCGCGGGCAGGCGTCCGGAGGGCGGCTTCGTCGTCTCGGCGCAGCTGCCGGTGCCGCTCGGCAGGGGCGGGGAGCCGAGAGCGGTGGGCGGTCCAACTGGCGCTCTGTGTACGGAGTCTGACGAGGCGACAGGCAACGTGTCGATGGACGACGGGCCGACACGCGACGGAAAGGCCGGGAACGCGCCGTGACCCTACGCGTGCTGCTCGCCGATGATCAGGCCCTGCTCCGCGGCGCCTTCCGGATGCTCCTCGACTCCGCCGACGACATCACCGTGGTCGGCGAGGCCGGCGACGGCAGGGAGGCGGTCCGGCTCACCAGGGAGTTGCGTCCGGACGTGGTGGTCATGGACATCCGCATGCCCGAGGTGGACGGTCTCACCGCCACGGCGGAGATCTGCGCCGACCCGGAACTGCGGGCCAGCCGCATCCTGATCCTCACCACGTACGAGACCGACGAATACGTCGCCCAGGCGCTGCGCGCGGGAGCCGGTGGCTTCATCGGCAAGGGCATCGGCGCCGAGGACCTGCTGGACGCCGTACGGACGATCGCCGACGGCGACACGCTGCTGTCGCCCGCCGCGACCCGCTCCCTGGTCACCCGTTTCCTGGCCACACCGGACGATGCCGCGCCGCACCGCCCCGAACGGCTCGCCGTGCTCACCCCGCGCGAACGCGAGATGGTCGCCCTGGTCGCGACCGGCCTGTCCAACCAGGAGATCGCCGAGCGGATGTTCCTCAGCCCCTTCACCGTACGCGCCCATGTGCAGCGCGCCATGACGAAGCTGGAGGCCCGCGACCGGGCCCAACTCGTCGTCATCGCCTACCGGACGGGCCTGGCCCAGGCCGCGCCCGACGCAGACACAGACCGCCTGCCGTAGCCCGGCGACCCCGTACCTCCATACCTCCGTAGCTCTCCCGTAGGCCCGTAGGCCCTGAATCCGCAGGCCGGTGCGGGGTCTTCCCTTGGCGTGCGCTCACGCCCGCCCATTCCACGACAACGTAAGGGACACCCATGTCCAGAAGCGCGATCTCCCCGGCTGTGGTCCCGCCGGTCCGCATCGGCAGGCTGTCGACAGCCGCGCTCGGCCTCCTGGCGCTCGCCCTCGGCACCCTGCAGTCAGTGGTGGAGCCCGCACTCCCGCTGCTGCAGAGCGAGTTGGGGGTCGGCCCCGCCGAAGGAGCGCTGGTCGGCAACACGTTACTGATCACCGGCGCGGTCATCACGCCCGTCGCGGGCAAGCTCGGCGACCGTTACGGTGGAAAACGCGTGCTGGTCCGGCTGATGGTCGTGGTCTCGGCCGGTGGCCTGGTGGCAAGCCTGGCACCGAACCTGCCGGTGCTGCTGGTCGGGCAGGTGTTGCAGGGCGTCATGGTGGGCGCGCTGCCGCTGTCCTTCATCCTGGTGCGCAAGCACCTGCCGACGGGCGAGTCGCAGGCGGTGATCGGGCTGGTCGTCGCGCTGTTCACGGGCGGCGGCATGGTCGGGACGCTGATGGCGGGGCCGGTCGCCGAACACGTCTCCTGGCACTGGATGTTCGCGCTGCCGACCATCGTGATCAGTGCGACGACGCTGCTCGTGACGCGGCTGCTGCCGCATGATCCGCCGGTTCTGTCGGGCCCGTCGGCCGCGTCGGACGTGTCGGATGTATCGGACGTGTCGGACCACGGGATCGACTGGCCCGGGGTGGTGCTGCTGAGTGCCACGCTGCTCACGTTCATGCTCGGGCTCGTCAAGGTGACGAACGGCGGTCTGCCGCCCTTCGCGGTCGGCGCGCTCGCGGTGGTCGTCGCGGCCCTGGCGACCGGGTGGGTCGTCGTCGAGCGCCGGACCCCTTCGCCGATGGTTGATCTCCGCATGCTGGCGAAGCCCGCCATGTGGCACGCGGGCGTACTCACCTTCGTCATCACCACCGGTTCCGGAATGGTGATCATCCTGCTCCCTCAACTGTTCGCGACATCGGCCGACGGGTACGGCTTCGGCGTCGACACCGCCGACATCGGACTGTTCCTGCTGCCCGGTGCCGTCGCCGGGGCGCTGAGCGATTCGGTCGGCGGGGTCGCGGCGCGGCGCTTCGGCCCGCGGACCGTGGTCATCGCGGGCGCCGTCGTCACCGCGGCCACGATGACCGCCCTGGCGTCGCTGCACGACGCGGCATGGCAGCTCGTCCTCGCGAAGGTGCTGACCGCGTTCGCCGCGGGCGCGGGCACCACGGCGTTGCTCGCCGGCACCTCCACCGCCGTCGGGACGCGGGACATCGGCATCGCCACCGGTCTGCTCGTGGTGACGCGCGTGGTCGGCGTCGCCCTCGGGGCGCAGTTCGGCGGCGCGATCCTCGCCGCCGATACCGACCTCACGACGGGTCAGCCGACCGAATCGGCCTTCGTCACAGGGTTCCTCCTGGCCGCCCTGGTCGCCGCGCTGTCACTCCTCATCATCCGCATCACACGGAAGCAGAGCACGAAGAATGGAGTTCAGGCATGAAGCCCACCGGTCTGTCGACGACGAACGTGCGTACCACCCCACACCGCACAGTCCTGATCTCCGGCGCCAGTATCGCCGGGCCCGCGCTCGCGTACTGGCTGCACCGTGCCGGATTCACGGTCACCGTGGTGGAGAAGTCCCGCGTCCTGCGCGCCGGTGGCTACCCGATCGACATCCGCGGTAGCGCGACAGAGGTGGTGCGGCGGATGGGGATACTGCCGCGGCTGCGGGACGCGCACGTCGAATCGCGTCGCAGCACCTTCCTCGACGCCGACGGCCGCACCGTGGCCTCGGTCCCGCAGCACGTCGTCACCGGTGATGCCGAGGGACAGGACGTGGAGGTGCAGCGGGGGGATCTTGTCGCGATCCTCCACGCGCTGGTCCGTGACGACGTGGAGTTCCTCTTCGACGACTCCATCGCCACCCTCGACCAGCTCGACCAGGGGGGAGAAGGGGTCCACGTGACGTTCCGCGGCGGACGACGGCGTACGTTCGACCTGGTGATCGGCGCCGACGGCATGCACTCGCGTACGCGGGAAACCGTGTTCGGCCCCGAGGCACAGTTCCACCGCTACCTCGGCTTCTGCTTCGCCATCTGCACCCTGCCCAACACCTTCGGGCTCTCCCGCGAGCTCATGATGTGGAACGTCCCGGGGAAAGCCGCGGCCCTCTACGCGGTCGGGGACGACGCCGAAGTACACGCCTTCCTCAACTTCCACCGGCCGCGGCCGCCGTTCGACGTCCTCCGGAACCCCGCCGCCCAACGGGACCTGCTCGCGGAGGTTTTCGCGGGAGCGGGGTGGGAGGTCCCCGCGATGGTCGAGGCCATGCGCGACATGGACGACCTGTTCTTCGACACCGCCGGACAGATCCGCATGCCCCGCTGGTCCAGCGGCCGCGTCGCGCTCGTCGGCGACGCCGCGTACGCGCCCTCGTTCCTCACCGGACAGGGCACGAGCCTCGCGCTGGCCGGTGCCTACGTCCTCGCCAACGCCCTTGCCGCACACCGGGACCACACTGTGGCCTTCACCACCTACGAGCGAGGCCTCCGCGAGTTCGTCACCATGAACCAGGCGCTGGCCGACAACGGCGCGGCAACCCTCTTTCCCACCACCGCACGGGCCCTGGAGCGGCGCAACGCCATGCTGCGCGACCTCACCACCCTTCCCTCCGCGCCCGCCCGACCTGCCCACTCGGCCCTCACGCTGCCCCGCCGCTGAGCCGGCGCCCGTGTCGCTGTTGGGCTGAACGGGTGACTTGGGTTAAGAATTGGCCGGTGCAGAGAACAAGTGCGAGCCAGGACGGGGTGGGCAAGTGAGCAGCAGTCAGCGCCACGACGTCACCGATGAACAGTGGGAGGGGCTCGCCCAGGTCGTACCGCTGCGCAGCCGCAACGAATGGCCTTCGTGGCCGGGGCACCGCGCGCTGCCCGACGCGGAGACCGAGACGCGACGCCGTTTCGTGGTGATGCGGGTGAACGTCTTCGCGGACGCCCGCGAGGTCGCCGAGACCGTCATGGCACAGATCCCGGTCCTGCTCGATTTGACCGGCGCCGAGACGGAAGTCGCCAAGCGCGTACTGGACTTCAGCAGCGGCGTGGTCCTGGGCCTCGGCTGCGGCATGCACCGGGTCGACAAGAACGTCTTCCTCCTCGCGCCGCCCGGCACGGAGGTGCAGGGCCTGGTGGAGGCGGTGGCGCAGCCTTAGAGGCCTTAGAGCCGGACAGGCTCTTAGGGCCTGTGTCATATCCCCGGCTGACGCGGGGGCACTTCCGGGGTAATCCCTCGATCGTAGGAAGGTCGGTTGGGCGTATCGGTTCGCCGGGTACGCCGCCGCCTACCGTCCCGGACATGACGGTGCATTCCCGGGTGTCGGCCGCTCAGTCACCGGCGGGCCAGGGCAGGCCGCAGGTCACCGAGTTGCGCCTGTCCGCTTTCGCCGGGCACCGCGCCACGGTGCTCCCGCTCGGCCCGATGACCCTGCTCACCGGGCCGAGCGGCAGCGGCAAGTCCACTGCCCTCGGCGCGTACGAGGCGCTTGCGCGGCTCGGCGCCGGGGCGGAACTCTCCGACGTCTTCGTGGATCCCGTCGCCTGCGTGCCCGAACGCGCCCGCGCCGACCGTGAGCGACGGCGCGGCTTCCGTATCGGCTGTACGGTCGACGGTCCCGCGGGAGCCGTCCGGCTCGACGTCGCCGTGCAGGCCGAGCCCGAACTCCGCGTCGTCGGCGAGCGGCTGACCCGGGAGGGACTCGTCCTTCTCGAAACAGCGCTGCGCGATCCCGGGCGGCGCGTCGTCCAGGCGGCCTGGCACACCGCGGGCCAGGCACCCGTGACCCGCGCCCCGATGCCGGACGACCGGCTCGGCACGGCGCTCGTGCCGCTGCGCGTGGCAGGGAAGACGGACGGGCAGCGCCTGGTGCTCGCGGCGGCGGAGCAGGTCGTGGTCGCGCTGCGCTCGGCGTTCGCGTGTGATCCGAGGCCCGGCCGCATGCGCGCCCCGGTCCCTGCGGGGCTGGTCGGCGCGGGCCACCTCCTGGGCGGCTGCGACAACCTCGCCGAAGTCCTGCGGCGCACCCGGACGGAGTGCGCGGTGCGGCACGGGATGCTCGTCTCGGCGGTGCGCTCCGGATGTGCGGGGCCGGTCGCCGACGTGTTCGCCGAGGAGACGGAGGACGGTGCGGTACGGGCCGTCATCGACCGGGGCGGCGGGGTGCGTACGCCTCTCGGGCGGCTCGGGGACGGCGAGTTGCGGTACCTGGCCCTGGCGCTGGTCCTGCTCACCGGGCCCGGCGTGCTCGCCGTCGACCCGGTCGTCGAGGTGCCGCAGGCGTACCAGTGCCTCACGATCCTCGCCGACGGCCTGGACCGGCGCCTGGACGCCCGACAGGCACACGCACTCGGCGAACTGGCGGCGCGCATGTGCGCGCGGGGGCACATCCGTCTGGTGGGAGTGGTGGGGAACGCGGCATGGGCCACGTCCTGGGCCACGCCTCGGGCCACCGACGCCTCGGGCACCCCGGGTGTCTCGGGTGGCCCAGACGTCTCGGGTGGCTCAGACGTTTCGGGCGTCTCGGTGGTAGACCTGGAGCGTGACGGAACACCTTGATGTGGCGGTACTGCAGCGCAGGCTTGCCGAGTTCGCGGCGGCCCGCGACTGGGAGCAGTACCACACCCCGAAGAATCTGGCCGCCGCGCTCAGCGTGGAGGCGTCCGAACTCGTCGAGATCTTCCAGTGGTTGACGCCCGAGGAGTCCGCGCGGGTGATGGAGGACCCCGGCACGGCGCCCCGGGTGGCCGACGAAGTGGCGGACGTCCTCGCGTATCTGCTGCAGTTCTGCGAGGTCCTCGGAATCGATGCGCTGGCGGCACTCGCGGCGAAGATCGAGCGGAACGAGCGGCGGTTCCCGGCGCCCGAAGGGCCCCTGAATCCTTGATTCCGATACTCCTGAATCCCTGATTCCGGTACTTTCGTCACTCTCCGGAGTGGATGGCTTGGCCAAACTCGATTGCCTGTCCACAGATTTCCGGCTTCCCCTGGCTTTTCGCCCGGCTGGGTATCACTCTGGGTAGTGGACAGGGGAGTTCGGATAATCGTGCGGCGAATGCGCGCGGGAGGGAGGGCCGGACATGAACGCGATGCGGCTCATCGAGGCGAACCGCCGCGCTCTGGCGCACAGTCAGGAGCCCGCGGACATCGTCGTGGAGGTCTGGCAGTCGCAGGCGTTGGCGCAGGCGATCGGCAGCAGGCTCGCGGTGGCGGGGCCTCCTGAGTTACGAGGTGAGGCGCTGGGCCTGAGCGAGGTCGGGGGAAGAGCCTGCGGAGTGCTGGACGCCCCGCGGCTGGGGACGGAGGACATACGGGCCGCGCGGCTGACGGAGACGGGCGACGCGCACGAGGTCCTGATCGGACTCGGCAGACTCCTCGGGGAAGTGGGCATCGCACTCGTCGGCGTCGCCATGGGAGCCGAGGAGGAGGGGGTGTACTGGCAGTGCATGGAGGCGATCGACGCCGCGGACGAGTCGAGGGACCGGGTCCTCGAAATGCTGCGCAGGCTGGCGGTACGGGAAGGGGGCCTGCCCCAGCCCGACTCGGCGACATGACGGCCACCGCGGCCCTCGCCCTCCGTCATGTTGACGGGTTTTCACCCGACCGGGGCGGGGCGGTGGAGGTACGGCGGGACCGGCGGGGCCGACGGGCGGTCCAGCGTGCAGGATGGAGGCATGGATCTTCGAATCTTCACCGAGCCCCAGCAAGGGGCCACCTACGACACCCTGCTCACCGTCGCCAAAGCCACCGAGGACCTCGGCTTTGACGCCTTCTTCCGCTCGGACCACTACCTCAGCATGGGATCGGGCGACGGTCTGCCGGGGCCCACGGACGCGTGGATCACGCTTGCCGGACTCGCCCGTGAGACCAAGCGGATCAGGCTCGGCACACTGATGACCGCAGGCACCTTCCGACTGCCGGGTGTCCTCGCGATCCAGGTGGCGCAGGTGGACCAGATGTCGGGCGGCCGGGTCGAGCTGGGCCTGGGCGCGGGCTGGTTCGAGGAGGAGCACAGGGCGTACGGCATTCCCTTCCCCAAGGAGAAGTTCGCCCGCCTGGAGGAGCAGCTGCAGATCGTCACCGGCCTGTGGTCGACGGAGACCGGCAAGACCTTCCACCACGACGGCAAGCACTATCAGCTCACCGATTCCCCGGCCCTGCCCAAGCCCGCCCAGGCGAAGGTGCCGGTCCTGATCGGCGGCCACGGCGCGACGCGCACCCCGCGCCTCGCCGCGCAGTACGCGGACGAGTTCAACATCCCCTTCGCCTCGCTGGAGGACAGCGAGCGGCAGTTCGGCCGGGTCCGGGCCGCCGCCGAGCAGGCCGGGCGCAAGGGTGGCGACCTGGTGTACTCCAGCGCGCTGGTGGCCTGCGTGGGCAAGGACGACGCGGAGGTCGCCCGGCGCGCCGCGGCCATCGGCCGTGACGTGGATGAGCTCAAGGCGAACGGCCTGGCGGGCTCGCCCGCCGAGGTGGTCGACAAGATCGGCCGGTACCAGGCGATCGGCGCGAGCCGCATCTACCTGCAATGCCTGGACCTGACCGACCTGGACCACCTGGAGCTCATCTCCTCGCAGGTGCAGTCGCAGTTGTCATAGGGGGGAGAGGGGGAGGGGGGGAGGGCCCCACCACCCCACCACCCCGCCCCCGTCCTCATACGTGGCCCCCGGTGGTCCTAGTCCGTCGACCGGCCGAAGAACTCCAGCTCGGCGATGGCCACCTGTCGGTCCTTGGCGGCGCCGTAGGCGGAGCGCAGGACGAGTCGTGCGCTCACCGCGTCCCGTACGCGGACGTCGACCTTCTGTGCGCCGCCGTCGTTGATGCGGCGGTGCATCGTGTGGACCTTGCCCGCCGAGTCGCTGACCACCAGATCGAACTCCATCGGCCTGGCCTGCTCGGCGGCCTGGGCGCTGCGGGGTGAGGTGCCGGGGGTGATCAGGAGGTTGAGCAGGTCGGTGGGCTGGTCGAAGTCGGCCTGCAGCCACTGGCCGGCCGAGTCGCCCGCGTAGCCGGTGCCCCACCAGGTGTTGGAGTAGCCGTCGAAGGCGAGCTTGGCGGCCTGCTTCGGGGCGGCGTGCGAGGCGCTGTAGTCGTTGGGGTGGACGGGGACGCGCTTGGCGAAGTGGTCCTGGATGGCGCGCGCGGCGGGCGGTCCGCCGAAGATGCCGCCGACCACCAGGCCCGCGACCACCGCGATGCCCACGGCCCGGGCGATCCAGCGGGTGCGGTCGCGGTGCAGGCGGGGGCGTTGACCGGCGTACGGGCCCTCGGCGGCCGGGCCCCCGAAGTCCTTGAGGGGGCTCGCGCAGTTGCGGCAGAAGTGTCGGCGGGGGGCGTTGGGCGTCGCGCAGCTCGGGCACGGCATGCCGGACTCGGGCTCGGCGGGCACGGCGGCCTGCCGCACGCGGGGCCGTGCCGCCTCGGGCCTGCCCGGCAGCACGCCCGGGCTCTCCGGCGGCGCGGCGGGGCCGGAGGCGTCGGGCACCGGCACGAGCAGGGAGCGTATGGCCGTGTCGGAGGGGGACGACGAGGACGGGGCGGGGGAGGGCGGGGAGGTGGGCGCCTGGGAGGGGCGGGAGGGGGCAGGGCCGGCGGGGCCGTTCGATGGGAGCGGCACGGTGGTGTCGGTGGTGTCGGTGGAGCCGGGTGCGCCGGGCGCGCTGGGCGGATCGGCGGGGGCGCCGTGCTGTTGTCGGGGGTCGCTCGGCGAGCCCGTGCCGGCGCCGGTGGTGCGGGGGTCCGGCGGGGCCGGGGTTCCCGTGGCGGGCGCGGAGTCCGGGGCGGCGGGGCCTGCGCCGGGGGCGGGTGCGGCGTCGGGGGAGTTGGCGGGGCCGACCGGCGTGGCAGGGGTGTCCCAGCGGAGGAAGGCGCCGCAGGAGTCGCAGAAGGACTGGCCGTGCAGGCGGGCCGGGGTGCCGCACTCGGGGCACGGGGGCGTGTTGGCGTGTGAGTTCGGCATGTCGTCCATCTCGGGCTGCTGGGGCATGGCTGGGGCCTGGGTCGGGAGTCGGGGTCGTCCCTCAGCGCGGCGGGCCGCGCGTGGTGCGGTGTGTGCGGTCGCAGGGTGCGGGCTCGCCCCGGCACCGGATGTACCGGGTGTACCGGGGCGAGTCCGGCGCCGCCGCGAGCACGCGTGTCGGGCGTCGCGGGGCGGACGGCACTTCCAAGGACACGGGGCCTAGGTCCCTTCAGGAGGAGGTGTGGCGGTCACCTCGGCCGTGAAGGGGAGGTGGGCGGGGCGGGCCGCCGCGACGACGGACCGCAGGCGGTGCGGGTCCACCGAAGCGGGGTCGCGTACGCGCAGGGCCACGTGCAGCCCGGGGCGCGGGGTGCCGGGGAAGGGGCCAAGCGGACGCGGGGACCAGGTCGCGCCGCCGCTCTCGGTGATCTCCGGGCGTACTCCGAAGGCGAGTTCGACGGCGGCGGACAGGCCGCGCCGGGTGCCGCGGACGCGGTGCAGGTCGACGGCGGAGGCCACGGCGTGGCGGCGCAGCGGCAGCGGCTCCGTGCCGTCGAGTTCCGTGCCGACCCAGTCCGTCAGCCAGCCGACGAAGTCCTCGGGTGCCAGGGCGGGCGTGAAGTACGCCTCCAGGCAGTCCAGGACGGTGAAGACGGGTGCGAGCACCACATCGAGGCCGGAGACGAAGCGCAGCACGAAGTCGTCGTCGGCGAAGACGGCGGGCAGCTGCTCCCCGATGGGATGGGCGGAGCCGAGGCCCGGCAGCGTTCCGCGGCGCGAGCGGGCCGTGGCGCCGTCCGACGGTGTGCTCGTCTTGCGCAGGTCGAGACCTCCGGTGGCCGCCGTCATCGTGCCTCGATGACGCGGACGCGGTGGTCGAAGGAGAAGAGGAGCGCGGACGGGGCGAGTTCGATGCGGTCGGTGGCGTCGCCGCGGCGGCCGGTGAGCGGGTCGGCGGGGTGCAGGAGCACCTCGTCGACCAGTTCCACGCCCGGGACCCGCTGGAGCGCGGCGAAGATCTCGCCGGCCCGCAGCGGCCTGCCGAACGGCCAGCCCTCGCCGTGCGCCCCGCCGGTCAGCGGGTCGAGGTAGTCGTAGAGCGCGTCGAGGGCTTCGGCGCGCACCTGTTCGGCCTGTGCGGCACGGAAGGAGTGCAGCGTGGCGACGACGGTGACGCCCTGGTAGTAGGGCGGTCCGACCGAGAGGCGGGTGCCGAGGGGGCGGCGGTCGTCGAGGAAGTCGGTGACGCGGGAGAGGAGTTCCTCGCCCGGTACGAGCTGCTCGAAGCGGAGCCGTCCGCCGAGGTCCGCCACCGCCTGCGGGACGACGAGGACCCGTACCGCGTTCTCGCCGACCTCCGCGGACTCCGCGGCCAGGCAGTGGATGCGGGCCGTCTCGGGGGCGGCCCGCCGTGCCAGCTCCTCGTAGTCGCGGGCGGTGACCGCCCGCTCCTGCGCGCGCAGCGCGATCGGCGCGCGGACCTTGGCCTCCTGCACGGTCTCGCCGTCCACGCCGCCGCGTGCCGCCTCGCGGTTCTCCACCCGGGCGACGTACGGAATGGAGCTGCGAAGGACCTGGATCGCGCCGCGGGCCACGTTGCCCGCGCGGCCACCGCCGGTGCGGTAGCGGGTCGCGCGGATCGCCGCGCCCTTGGCGGGCACCGCGCCGAACTGCCGCAGGGAGCCGTCAGGTTCGCGTACCGCCGGGCCGAAGGCGATCTCGCCCGTCGCGGCGTCGAGGGTGACGTGGGGGTCGTACGGGCCGGACGCGGCGAAGTTGTCCACGACCTGCCACGTGTGCCAGCCGGCGGCCTCTCCGTCGGAGACCTCCAGGACCAGCGGCGGCCGGTCGGCGACGACCGGCGCCTGGGCGAGGCGGACGCGCTGGCCGGGCACCCCGGTGGAGTCGCCGAGCATCTCGTCGCTCACGACGTCCGCGTGGGCGACGACGGTCGTGCCGCCGATGGTGAACGCGGACGCGGACCGTACGGTCGGCGAGGCGCTGTAGAAGGGCTGGCCCTTGGCGGCCTCGGTCACCCGGCAGCGCACCCAGCCCGCCTCCTGCCGGCCCACGCGGGAGACGATGTGGCCGCCCGGAATGTGCAGGACGACCTCGCCGGGCCGGTTGAGGCCACCGGTGGAGTCCTCGTCCACCTCGCACTCGGTCCAGCCATCGGCGGTCCACGCCTCCCAGACCAGCGGCGGCTGGCGCGGGTCGACGCCCACGCCGTCGACCCGGCTGTCCAGCTCCAGCACGGCCGCGCAGTGCGGCACGGCGGCGCTCAGCCCGAAGAGCAGGGTGTCGCCGGGGCGGGGGGATTCGGCGAAGACCGTCACGTCACGGCCGCCGAAGACGTCCTGCCCGCAGTCCTGCGGCGTGCCGCCGTCCTCCTGGCGCAGTACGGCCGCCAGTTCGCAGGGCACCACGGTCAGATCCGCCTCCGTCGCGAAGGCCACGGCCTCCTCGGTCTCGGTGCGGCTGGTCGCCACCTCCGTTCCCGCGGGGAGGACGACCGGTTCGGTCTGGGGTGCGGAGAGCCAGAAGGTGACGTCGGCGCGGGCGGCGGAGGGCGGGAAGAGGGTGACGCCGAGCAGGTCGAGGAAGGCCAGGTGGTTCTTCTCGGGTACGCGGTTGAGGCGGTAGACGATCTGGTCGGCCATGTGCGCGACCGCCTCGACGAGGGTGACACCCGGGTCGGAGACGTTGTGATCGGTCCACTCCGGGCAGCGCTGCTGGATGTAGCGCTTGGCGTCGTCGACGAACTGCTGGAAGCGCCGGTCGTCGAGGTGCGGTGCGGGCAGGGCCATCGGACTTCAGACTCCGCTCTCTGATTCCGTGGACGGGATCACGTAGAAGGGGAAGACGAGACTGCGCGGGTTGTTGGTGCCGCGCACGCTGTAGCTCACGTCGATGAACAGGACGGACGGGTCGTCGGGGGCCGGGCTGACCTCGACGTCGAGGACCTCGATGCGCGGCTCCCAGCGGTCGAGCGAGGAGCGCACCTCGTACCGGATGCGGCCCGCCGTCGCCTCGTTGACCGGCGCGAACACCATGTCGTGCACGGCGCAGCCGAATTCGGGCCGCATCGGGCGCTCGCCCGGCGCGGTGGCGAGCACCAGGCGGATCGACTCCTCGATCTCGCGCTCGCGCCGGGCCAGCGCGATGCCGCCGCCCGCGTCGATACGCAGCGGGAACGTCCAGCCCGCGCCGACGAACTGTTCACTCATCTCCAGCGACCCCCTTGAGGCACATGTGACCCGGCTCCCCGCACTCCACTAGAACGGGATGCCGTTGCGCAGGACGGCCGGTGCGCTCAGCGCGACCGTGGCCGGCGAGCTGATGGCCGCCGCGGCGCCCGCGTTGACGGCCACCGCGCCGACCGCGGTGACGGAGATCGCGCCGACCGCGTTCACGGCCACCGCGCCCGCCGACTTGAGGCTGACGACACCGGCCGCGTTGATGTCGGCCATGCCGCCCGCGTTGACGCCGAACTTGGCACCGGCCTTGATGTCGACGGCCCCGCCGGCGCTCATCGTCAGCGAACCGCCCGCGTTCAGCGACAGGTTGCCGCCCGCCCTGATGCTGACGTTGCGGGTCCCGGAGATCGACACCGAGCCGTCGCTGCGGATGGTGACGCTGGTCTTCGCCTCGTCCATGTGGACGGTGAGGCGGCCGTTGCCGGTCTGCAACCGGATGCCGCTCTTCATCCGGGACTTGGCGTCCACCATCTCCATGATGTGGCCGCTGCGCGAGGAGACGGAGCGCCAGTTGACCCGGCCGCTGGTCCGGTCGATCGGCTGCAGCCCGTCCGTGTTGGGCGTCGGCTTGTCGATGCCGTTGTACAGCCCGGCGAGGACGTAGGGATGCTCCAGCGAGCCCCGGTCGAAGGCGACGAGCACCTCGTCGCCGACCTCGGGCAGCATCAGGCCGCCGCCCCGCACCCCGCCCAGCTGCGCGACACGGCACCAGTCGCTTTCGTACGTGTCCGAGAGCCAGGGGAAGCGCAGCTTGACGCGGTTCAGCCTGAGCGGGTCCTTGGCATTGCTGACCAGCGCGTTCGCGACGCCCGGCATCGGCGGCGCGGCGTCGGCGCCGCCCGAGGCGAGACCGTACAGCGAACGGAACTGCCGTCCCGAGACGGTCAGCCACGTCGTGAAAGGCCGCCCCGACTCGAAGAGGTGGCGGACCCCGGTCGCCGTGTACTTCCCCTCGAACGGGAACCCGGCGCCCTTCAGTGCCACGGGCTGCCCGGGACGCAGATCGGGGTTGCCGGTGACCGCGACCTCGACCTCCGCGAAGGAGCCCGCCACGTCGTCGGCCAGCGACTTCGCCGCGTGCGTCACCTGGGCCTGCGTGGTGTACGGCGTCTCGGTGGCCGTCAGCGTGGCCTTGCCGAACGGCTGCGAGAGCTGCGCGGGGGTGATGTCCGCGACGATGTCCTTGCTGCTGACGGCGGGGGACTGCGCGGTCAGCGGGCGCTTGGCCCGCATGTTCCAGCCGCGCACCCCGGCCGTGGAGACCTGCCCGGCGGCGGTCACCGCGACACGGCTGTGCTGGGCGTTGTGACCGAATTCCAGGACGTACGGGCTCTGCGCGGCCGGAGTGGTGTCGGACGGCGCGCCCGCGGCGGGGTCGAGCTTGGCGAAGCGCAGCTTCCCGTTCTCGTCGAAGGAGAGGTGGGTGTCGTTCTCCTGGGCGAGGCGGGAGAGGAAGTCCCAGTCGGTGATGTTGGGCTGGGTGGCCAGCTCGTAGACGGTCGGCGTGGAGTCGATCTTGCCGATCTTCAGGCTGTTCAGGCCGGCGATCCGGCGCACGATGTCGGCGGCGGTCATGTTCGGGTAGCCCTGCACGCGGCGGTTGCGCAGCAGCCGGTGCCCCGGGTCGTAGCCGCGCACGACGAGCGACTTGCCGCCCGCGTCGGCGTCCACCTCCATGGCGGTGACCTCACCGGTCAGCATGGGCTTGCCGCGCCGCCCGTCGGTGAAGGGCGAGAGCACCGCCTTGGCGCCCACCTTGATCTGCGGGAACTTCTCCAGGATGTCTCCGCCGGCGTCGGCGAAGGTCAGCTGGAAGGCGGACGGCACGTTCACGCTGGAGTCCACCCAGCCCTCGACGAGCAGTACCGCGAGCTTGTCGGGCAGCGGGGCACCGCCGATCTCGGCGTGCAGGACGCTGGTGTACGTCTTCTCGGTCATGCGGACTCCACGGGCGTGGCCATCGGGTGTGCCTCATCGGCGGCGGGCAGCAGCAGCTCGGTGCCGGGTCTCAGCCGCATCGGGTCGTCGATGTCGTTGGCCTCGGCGATCAGCCGCCAGCGGGTGGCGTCCCCGTACTCCCGCCAGGCCAGCGATGCCAGCGAGTCACCGGCGACGGTGCGGTGCACACGGCGGGCGGAGAGCGCGCCGGAGGTCGGGTTCTGCCCCTTGGTGGGCATCGCCACCTCGGTCAGCGAC
This sequence comes from Streptomyces sp. NPDC058284, assembly GCF_042881135.1. NCBI lineage: Bacteria > Bacillati > Actinomycetota > Actinomycetes > Kitasatosporales > Streptomycetaceae > Streptomyces > Streptomyces sp. NPDC058284. Next base: position 612,399 of record NZ_JBHVYE010000002.1, on the reverse strand, counting down.
AGCGAGCAGGTGGCGCGGATCGGCTCACCGGTGGGGTTGAAGAGGGTGTACGTGGCACTGACGCTGGTCACGTACGCCACGAACTGCACGGTGTTGAACGACCCCCACGAGAACCGCACCCAGGGCGGCGACGGCCGCTTGGAGGTGAGGCTCTGCGGTGTCACCTCGCAGCAGGAGAGCAGCATCTCCACCTGCTTCTGCACCTTGCCCGAATTCGGGGTGCCCGAGGAGTCGAGGAAGACCTCCAGCTGGAGGGTGGCGGGGGCGGAGCCGGTGAACTTGGGCGGGGCGCCGCGCGTGTAGGCGACGGCCCGCTGCGTACGCCACTCGGCCGAGCGACCCATCTGCAGCTGCGTCGGGTTGAACTGGAACTCCACCTCGCCGATCCGTCCGCCCATCGACCCGCCGAGATCGGTGGGCGGCTGGTGGATGGCGAGGGCGGCACGCACCAGGCTCGCGCCGGCCCGGCCGCCGGTGGGCGCTGCCATCTCAGGCACCTCCCGCGTCGGTGAATCCGTGGTGCGCGATCTCCAGCGTCTCCGTCGCCACGGCCGGGCTGTCCGGGCTCAGGCTCGGCCCCTGCCAGCGCACCGGCAGCACCTCGACGAGCCCCCACTGCGCGACGATCGAACCGTCCGCGCGCAGGGCCGCGATCTGTGCGGTGGGCCGCGAGATCCCGGTCGCGATGGACGAGATCCAGGAGGCGACGCGGGAGGTGTCCGCGGTCAGCGGCCGGGTGAGCCGGATGGTGGAGAACGTCACGCGGGTGGGCAGCTGCCAGACGAACCCGTTGTTGCCGCCCTCCTGCCGCTGCTCCACCTCCACCTCGGAGGACAGCCCGTCGCAGCCGTTGAACAGCCCGAGGTCCTGGCCGTCGATGGTGAGCTTGAAGAAGACGGTGGAGCCTGGGTCCTGGGGCGAGGGCATGGGATTTCTTCCTGGATTCTCAGCGGAGGCGGTTCTGGGCGGGGGTGCGTGCTGGCGGAGCGTCAGCGTCCGTGGTCGCGGAGCCGCCCGATCCGCTCACGGTCGCTGCGGAGCTCCGCACGCAGCAGCCGCGAGAGGGGAGCGAGGAGGCGCCGGGCGAGGTCGTCGAGATCGGCGGGGGTGGATTCGGCGGCAGGGGCGGCGGCGGACTCGGCGGCGGGCGCGGGCTGCGTGGACTGCGCGGGCGCGGTGCCGCTCGCGGCGGCGCCGGTTCCGGTGCGGGCGACGGTGGTGGGCTGGTGGGGCGCGGGGGTGGCCGCCGTGCGCTGGACGGGGGCGGCGGGCGCGGCGGGGAGAGCTGTCGGGCGTACGGGGGCCTGCGCGGGGGCCGGGGCCTGCGCCTGCGGGGCGTGGGGCGAACGGCGTACGGCGGGCGGGGCGGGGGCGTGCGTGCGCCGGGGAGCCGGGGCGGCGGGCTTCCCGAGCGGGACGACGACCGGGGCGACGGGTGCGGGGGACGGGGCGGCGTGCCCGCTCCTGCCCCGCGGTCCGAGCCCGGCGCCGCCGGACGACCGCTGGAGGGGAACGGGGCCGGGGACGGTTCCGGGGGCGGGCGCGGCGGCCGGGGCGGCGGCTCCCGAACGTCGCCCCTGGGCCGATCCCTGGGCCGCGGGGGCGGGAGAGGGGGGCGTCGGTGCGGTACCAGTCGCCGGGGTCTGGACGGACAGGCCTCGGGACGGGGCGAGGGGGCGGGGGCGGTTGCTGCCGGGGTCCGCGGGGCGGTAACTGCCGGGTGCGATGCGGCGGTTGACCGGGACTACGGGGAGGGGTCGGGGGCGAGGCTCGGAGGCGGGGGTGGGCGCGACGGGGGGTATGGGCGCGGGGGCAGGTGCCGGGGTGGAGCCTGTGGCCGGGGCGGGGGCGTTGCTGTTCGCGGCCTGCGGCGTGTGCTGCATCTGCTGCGCCTGCTGCGGGTTCTGGGCTTGCTGAGTCTGTTGCGCCTGCTGGGTCTTCTGCGCCTGCTGTGCCTGCTGTGCCTTCTGGACGGGAGTGATCGGCGCGCCGATCGGGGTCCGGCGCGGACGGTCCTGCGGCGCCGGTACGGAGGACGCGGAGGGCGCGGCGGACGGCTGGCTCAAGGGCTGGCCAAGGCCCGGGCGCGGGGCACCGCCGCCGTCCTGGGCGCGCCGGACCCGGCGTACGTGAGGCCGTCGCTGTACGGGCTGAACGGGGGAATTCGCCCGCACAGCGACGGGGTCGGGGGCCGCGGAGGCGGCGTGCGTCCCCGGGCCGGCGGGGGGCACCGGCCCGGGGACATCGGTGGGCCGGGCGCGGGTGGCGGCGTCCGGCGCGGCAGTGGTCGAGGTCGTGGGGGTGGCGGGGGTGTGCGGGGCGGCGCTGGTCGAAGGGGTGCCGGTGGAGGCGGAGCCGTTCGGAGCAGCGCTGTTCGGAGCAGCAGCGCTCGGGGCGGTGGCGGATGGTGCGGTGGCGTTCGGTGCGGTCGCGGAGGGTGTCGTACGCGTGGTTCCGACGGGGTACAACTGCCGCTGCGGCACCACGGCGGGCGCCGCGGCCACGAGCGGAGAGCGCCCTGTCCGCGAACGCTGCACCACGGGCACGGTGCGGGTCGGCGCCGAGGGGGTCGTCCCCGGAGCTTGGTGCCGGGTTCCGGTCTCGGTGGGGGAGGCCGTCGGGCCGGGTGCGGGGACGGTGCGGGCGCCGGTGAGCGGCGCGGTTCGGGGGGTGCGCTGCGCGGCGGGGGCCGGGGCTGGGCCGCTCGTGCGGGGAGCGGTCTCGGCGTCGTGCGGCGCTCGTTCGGTGGGTGCGGTGGTGTGGGGTACGTCCGCTTCGGGGGTGGGGGTGGGGGTGGGGGTGGGGATCGGGGACGTACGCGTACGAGTGTGCGTCGGCTGTTCGCCGGACCGGACCCGGCGCTGGACCGCTTCGCCCACCTCGGTGATGGGGGTGCCGGTCGGCTGACCCTCGGTGCTCACGAGGGGGGTTGCCGCGCTGCTCAAGGGCTTGGTGGGGGGCGTGTCCGTACGGCGGTCGCGAGTCGCTGCGTCACCGGCTGCGTCACCGGTGGGCCGGGAGGAGGCCGAGTTGCCCTTCTCCGAGGCGGGCTCCGCCGAGGCCCGGGGCGCGCCCTTGCGTGTTCCGCCGTCTCGCGTGGGCCGTGCGGCCGCTCGCTGGACGGGCGCGGAGGCCGCCGGGGCGGCAGGGTTCGCGGCGGACCGAGACGCGGAGGCGGAAGGGGCGGAAGAGGTCGGGGAAGCGGGGGTGGACGGGGCAGCTGACGCCGACCTGGACGCCGGGGCGGACGGAGCAGTGGATGCGGCCCGAGACGCTGGACTCGAGGGAGCCGGGGAAGCGGAGGTGGACGGCTTAGCAGACGTGGTCCGAGACGCTGAAGCGGAAGAGGTCGGAACAGCCGGGGCGGACGGATCAGCGGATGCAGCCCGGGACGCCGGGGCCGAGGGGGCCGGGGAGGCCGGGGCGGACGGGCCAGTTGAAGCGGGCCGGGACGCCGAGGCGGGCAGAGCCGGAGAAGCGGGGGCGGACGGAGTCCGGGACGCCGAGGCCGAAGGGGCTGGAGGAGCCGAGGGACCCGGAGGAACCGGGTGAGTCGGAGAAGTCGAGCCGGCCGGAGCAGCGGACACGGCCCGCGATACCGCCCGGGACACCGAAGGAGCGGAGGAAGCGGGGGCGGCCGAGGCGGATGGTCCGGGGGACGCGGCAGCAGACGCCGACCGGGACGCCGAAGCGGACGGAGCCGGGGCAACCGACGCAGCCGAGGCGGACGGGGCAGCCGACGCAGCCCGAGGCTTCGCTGAGGCAGAAGAAGCCGACGCAGTCGACGCAGCCGAGGGAGCCTGCGGAGCCGAAGAGGCCGTACCAGCAGAGGGGGTAGCCGACGCAGCCCGGGAGGCCGAACCAGCCGATGATGACGTACCAGCAGCCGGGGCAGCCGACGCAGCCCGAGAGACCGAACCAGCCGACGCGGCACCCGCACCCGACCCCCCACGCGCAGCGCCCGAACCCGCAGCATCCGCAGCCGACCCCGCACCAGCCGTCGGAGCCGTCGGCGTCGCCCGGAAAGCCGGGCGCGAAGGGGCGGACGAGGCCGAAGGGGCAGGCGAGGCCGAAGAGGCAGGCGAGGTCGAAGAGGCGAAAGGAGAGAAGCCGGACCCAGCCCCAACTCCAGCACCGGCCCCCTCCGGTTCCGCCGCCTCCGGCCGCCCCCGCACCGGCAGCCGCAGCACCGGCAGGTCCAGGTCGCCCGGCCTGCCCGCGACGGGTGTCAGGACGTCGCGGAGCAGGCCGCCCGGCGCGGAAGCCCGCACCGCGTGGCCCAGTTCGCCGCCGAAGGACGGGTTCTGGTGCGTGGCGAGCCGTGCGCCGAAGCCGTACTCCGCGACCGTCCGGGGCGCCGCGAGGACACGCTGGACCGGCGGCATGGCGGCCCACCCGCCATCACCCCGGGCGCCCGTAGCGCCACCGGAGCCCCCGAAGCCATCGACACCCCCGGAGCCACGGTCGCCCGCGTCCTCACCGGCAAGAGCCCCGGCCCCGGCATCCGCCGAAGCCACCGCACCCGCGCCCGAAGCCGCCGCGTCCGCGCCCGAAGACGCCGTACCCGGCACCCCCGCGTCGTCCCGCGAGCCCCGCCGCCACCTGAACAAGCCCATCACTTACCTCGACTCACCGACCGACTGCGCACCTCACCGACCTGTCACTGCCTCGCTTCCGCCTGCTCCACCAACGTGGCGGTCCGTGCCACGTACGCGCGCCGGTCCGCGTGTTCGAGGTCGAGGATGTCGTCCATGCCCCAGTGGAAGTGGTAGGCGAGATACGCGACTTCCTCCTCGATGCGGTCGGCCGCGTACGTCACGATTCCCCCAGGCGGCTCCCGGCCAGCTCCACCTCGAAGGACTCCGAGCAGTGCGGGCAGGCCACGGCCGCGCGGGTGTGGCCCTCCGCGTTGATCTGCCGGTAGAAGTCCTGCAGGAAGGCCAGGTCGGAGGCGAACATGTTCTCCACCGTGCCGTCGTGGACGGAGCCGAGCGTGCCGAGCCGGGTGATGACCCGGCCCAGCAGCACCACGGACAGGTAGGCGGGGTTCTCACGCACGCGGACGTCCCGCAGCGGCACCAGTTCGTCGCGTGCCGTCGCGAGCCGCATGGCGCCGTTGCGGTGCACGGTGCCGGACTCGTCCACGAAACCGCGCGGCAACTCGAACTCGAATTCCGTACGCAGTGGTTCGCGGACACCCGTCACCGCGCCGGGCACCGTTCCCGCCCCCGCAGCCGCCCCCGCCGGGCCTTCGCGCCGCATTATTCGATGACCAGCTCTTCGAAGACGATGGTGACCTGCTCGGTCAGCGCGGCGGCGTCGCCGGCCTTGACCCCGCTGGTCTCCACCTTGCTGCACCAGGCGTTGCGCAGGTTGTACCGCTTCACCGGGCTGTTCTGGTAGTCCATCATCATGATCGTGGCGTTCTTGCGCGCCGAGCCCATGTCGCCCGCGATGGACTTGTTGATCCACTCGCTGAAGACGGGGCTCTGCGTCATGCCGCGGGTGACCGTGCACTCGCCGGCCTTCTTCACGCCGGGCATCTTCTTCACGACGGGCTTTCCGTCCGCCGAGACCTGCTGGTACTCGATGACGTCCTGCTCCATGGAGAGGCCGCTGACCTCCTGCAGGTACTCGACCATGACACCGTCGATCTGCAGGCCGAAATTGTGGGTAGTGAGGGCGTCACCGGGCTGAAGGGACAAGGGGGTTCACTCCTGTAGCGTTCTTGCGAATGTGGGTGGCTGAAGGCGGTTCGTACGACGGGAGGGCGGCTGTCTACTCCTCCAGCTCGCCGCCCCCGCCGGAGAACTGCGCGAGCCGGAACACCACGAACTCGGCGGGCTTGACCGGCGCGATGCCGATCTCGCAGACGACCCGGCCGAGGTCGACCGACTCCGGCGGGTTCGTCTCCGCGTCACACTTCACGTAGAAGGCGTCCTCGGGGCGCTGGCCGAACAGGGCGCCCGAGCGCCACTCGTTGACCAGGAACGCCGAGACGTTGCGGCGGATCCGCGCCCACAGGGCGTGGTCGTTCGGCTCGAAGACGACCCACTGGGTGCCGATGAGGATCGACTCTTCGAGGTAGTTGAAGTAGCGGCGGACGTTCAGGTAGCGCCACGCCGGGTCGGACGCCATGGTCCGTGCGCCCCACACGCGGATGCCGCGGCCAGGGAAGGCGCGGATGCAGTTCACGCCGACCGGGTTGAGCAGGTCCTGCTCACCGCGGGTGATCTGCAGCTCCAGGTCCACGGCGCCGCGCACGATCTCGTTGGCGGGAGCCTTGTGGACACCGCGCTCGGCGTCGTTGCGCGCCCAGACGCCGGCCATGTGGCCGGACGGCGGCACGATCACCGACTGGCCGGAGGCCGGGTCGAAGGACTTGATCCACGGGTAGTACAGCGCCGCGTAGCGCGAGTCGTAGCCCGCGCCCTCCTGCCGCCACTGGCGGATCTGGCGGGCGTTCAGCGACGGTGGCGGGTCGATGATGGCCATCCGGTCGCCCATCAGCTCGCAGTGCGAGATGAGGCCCAGCTGGACCGCCTTGACCTGCTCCATGTCGATCAGGCCCTGCTGGTAGGCGGCCATCAGGTCGGGCACCGCGACCATGTTGACCTCGTCGAGGGCCTCCAGGCCGCCGAAGCCGGTGCGGTCCGCGGAGTCGCCGATGAACTGGGCGCTCTCCACGCGGGACACGGCGCCGTTCGAGGCGGGCACGGCCGGGGTGGCGGGCGCCGGGGGCGCCAGCGTGACGGTCTGCGCGTCGGGCTTGGCGAGCTGCCCGCCCGCCGCGGCCTCCTCGAGGACAATGGTCTTGGAGCGCTGCCTGACCTGGGTGACCACGTAGTTGCGCGCGGTCTTCTTCGTGCTGACGTCGAAGCTCTCGACGACCTTGTCGCCGTCCTTGACGATCAGCTTGAAGCGGTCGGCGGCGCCCTCGCCCTCGCCGTCCTGTACCTCGACGGTCAGCGCGCCGCCGTCCGAGCTGCCCGTGGTGATCGCGGACACCGTGAAGCTGCCGAGCGCGACGGGCTCGCCCGCGGTCAGCTCCCTGGGGGCCTGCGCCTGCGCCTGGGCGGCGGGGGCCTGCCGCTGCGGCTCGTCGGTGTCGGTGCCGCCGACGCGCACGATGTACGCGGCGGAGCCGCCGTTGTTGAAGAAGCCGTACACGGAGTGCGCCAGGTAGTACCCGTCCGTGAACTCGCCGAACGCGGCCACGTACTGCGACCAGTTGGTCACCAGCGTCGGCTCGTTGAGCGGTCCCCGCGGCGCGAGACCGACGAAGGCCGCCACGGAGGTGCCGACCCCTTCGATGGGGCGCGAACCGCTGGCGACTTCCTCGATGTAGACGCCGGGGGACAGGTAGTTGGGCATGCTGCTGTGCTCCAAGGTTCGAGGGCGAGCGGGACCGGCGCACAGCCGGCACGGATTCGTACCGTGTCGACGATGTCCCACGCGCGCCTCGGTGCGTAGAGACGGACGGACGTCAACGAGGGCAGATGACGGTGCCCGTTCAGCCGTCCGGGGAAACCTTCCGGCCGGAACGTGTGGTGCGGGGCGGGGCCGGACGGCGCTCGGCCGCCGCGGGTTGCCCGTCCGGTCACGAGGATCGGGCGCGGTCCCGGGGCCGCCCGCCGGTCCGGCCGGATGTGGCCGGTCGGTGGCGCATATGCCCCGCCCCCGGTTTCCGCGGCGTCAATACCTGGTCAACATGGGGGTGCGGGGGCCCCACGGTTCGGGGTGACCTTTGGGGCTGACGTAACGTTTGGTGCGGATGGCCATCCGTGGCCAGTACGAACGGGCACTTCGCGGTGCGTCACGGGGCAAGGGGTGCGGGCTGACAATGCAGGGCGACGCGGATGACGCGGCTGACACGGGCGGGGCGCTGTGGTTCCAGGTGCTCGGGCCGGTACGGGCCTGGCGGGACGGCCGGGCCCTGACCCTCGGCCCACCGCAGCAGCGCGCGACCCTCGCGGCGCTGCTGCTGCGCGACGGGCACCCGGTGTCCGCGGCCGAACTGGTGGACGCGCTGTGGGGCGAGGAGCCGCCGATGCGGGCCGTCGGCACGCTGCGTACGTACGTCTCCCGGCTGCGCGCCCTCCTCGAACCCGACCGGCGCTCGCGCGAACCCGCCAGGCTCCTGGTGTCGGCGGGCGACGGCTACGCGCTACGGCTGCCGCCGGGGTCCCTCGACGCGTGCGAGCTGGAGGCCCGGGTGGCCGCCGCGCGCACGATGCGTACCGCCGGTGAACATGCCGACGCCTACGCCGAGTTGACCGCGGCGCTCGCCCTGTCGGACGGTGCGCCGCTGGCCGGCCTGCCCGGACCGTACGCCCAGCGCCAGCGCGACCGGCTCACCGAACTGTCCGTCACCGCCCAGGAGGAGTTCTTCACCTGCGCGCTCGAACTGGGCTGCCACGGTGAGACGACGGCCCCGCTGAGCGTCTTCGCGGCCGAGCATCCGCTGCGCGAGCGCGCGCAGGCCCTGCTGATGCTCGCCCTGCACCGCGGCGGCCGGCGGGCCGACGCGCTCGCCGTCTACGAGACCACCCGCCGCACACTCGCGGCCGAACTCGGCGTCGACCCGGGCCGTGAACTGACCGCACTGTACGAGGGGCTCCTCAAGGGCACGCCGCTCCCGGAGGCCGCGGAGGTGCGGCCGGGTCCGCTGCCCTCCCCGTACGCACCGTCGCCGCAGGCGCCGCCGCGGGTGGGTGAGCAGCGGCGGCGCATACCCGGCGGGCGAGGGCGGGGCCACGGGCCCACGGAGGGCGAGACGGCCGACGCCCCGGAGCGTGAGGGTGGAGCGACGCGTGTGGGGCGTGCGGGGCCGGACGGCGGTCTGAGCGCCGCCCCGCCCGCGAGCGAGGAGCACGCCGCACCGACCGCGCCGTCTCCACAGCCCCGCCAGGCTCCGGCCACCCCGCTCTTCCCGTGCTCCTCGGAGGGCCAGGGCTCCCAGGGCTCCCCTCCGGCTTCTCAGGGTTCCCGGATTTCCCCCGGTTCACCGGTTTCCGCGGGCTCCCCGGGTTCTCAGCTCTTCCCGGTCTCCCCGCTCTTCCCTGCCTCCCCCCTCCCCTCGCGGCCCGACGCGGACCGTACGGTGCGTCACCTTCCTCGGCCTCGTCCCCGGCCCCTGCCGGTCGGTACGGAGCGGGTGGGTTCGGCAGTCGAGGGGCGCGTCCCGGCCCCCGCGCCCCTCACGCCCGCCCAACTCCTTCCTGACGTGCCCGATTTCACCGGCCGTGAGGCCGAGGCGCGGCTGCTTGCCGAGACGTTGCGCGCCGCCGCGTCCGGCAGTGCGATGGCCGTGGCCACGCTCACCGGCCTCGGCGGCGTCGGCAAGACCGCGCTCGCGGTGCATGTCGCCCACGCCTTACGAGGTGAGTTCCCCGACGGGCAGCTGTACGTGGACCTGCGCGGCGCGGACCCCGCGCCCGGCGTGGACAGCGGCACCGCGCTCACCGGGTTCCTGCGCGCGCTCGGCGTCCCCGAGAGCGGCGTGCCGGACGGCCTCGACCAGCAGACCGCCCTGTACCGCTCGCTCCTCGCCGGGCGCCGCGTGCTCGTACTCCTCGACAACGCGCGCGACACCGCCCAGGTACGGCCGCTGCTGCCCGGCACCCCGGGCTGCGCGGTCCTGGTGACCAGCCGCTCGCGGACGATCACCCTGCCCGGGGCGCGCCTCGTCGACGTCGAGACGATGGACGAGGCCCAGGGGCTCGGCCTGCTCCGCGCCATGACCGGCGCCGAGCGGGTGGCCGCCGAACCGGCCGCCGCCCGCGAACTGGTCGCCATCTGCGGCGGGTTGCCCCTCGCCGTCCGGATCGCCGCCGCCCGCCTCGCCGCCCGCCCCGGCCGCTCCGTCGCCGACCTCGCGGCGCGGCTGCGCGACGAGCACCGCAGGCTGGACGAGCTGCGGGTGGACGACCTGGGCGTCGAGGCCAGCTTCCGGCTGGGCTATGAGGCGCTCGAACCGGGCCTCGCCCGCGCCTTCCGCATGGTCTCCCTCTGCTACATGCCGTCCTTCTGCCGGGGCGCCGCGGGCGCGCTCCTCGACGTGAGCGACGAGGAGGCGGAGTGCGCGGTGGAGCGGCTCGTCGACGCCGGGCTCATGGAGCTGCACGGTGAGGACCGCTACCGCTTCCACGACTTGGTGCGGCTCTTCGCGCGGCGGCAGTGCGAGCGTGAGGAGAGCGCCCGGGAGCGCGCCGCTGCCCGGCTCCGCTTCCTCGACTACGTACTGGCCACCGTCATCACCGCGATCCGCCGTACGAAGCCGCACAGCGTGCTGCCCCAGCTGCTGCACGTCCCCGCCTCCGCGGGCAAGGCGCTGCCGGACGAGGCCGCCGCGCAGGACTGGCTGGTGGTCGCGCACTCGCGGCTGCTCGCCGCGGCGGAGAACGCGCTGCGGCATGTGTCGGGCGGCTTGGACGAGGCGGCTGGTTACGCCCCGGGACATGCCTCGGACGATGTGCCGGGTTACGCCCCGGACGGCGTACGGGGTGACGTGCCGGGCGGCGCGTCCGGTGGTCCGGCGGGTGGTCCGCCCGGGCTGCGTCCCACCGTCGACCTGCTCACCGCCTGGTCCCACCTCGTGGCCGGCACCGCCCGCCACCGCGACCTGGAGCCGCTCGCCGAGCTGGCCCTGCGGACCGCGCGCGCCCACGGCGACGAACGGTCGGCGGCCCGCGCGCTGCGGCTCCTCGGCGCCCCGCACTTCGGTACCGAGACGTTCGGCCGCGCCGAGCGGGCGCTGCGCGAGAGCCTGCGGCTCGCCGCGTCGGCCGGTGATCCGCTGGTCGGTGCCGAGGGCAGCCACGAACTGGGCATCGTCCTGATCGGCGTGGGCCGCCACGAGGAGGCGCTGGAGCAACTGCGGCTCGCGTACGCCAGGTTCGGGGCGCTCGGCGGGCACGGTGACCGGATCCGCATCCTGTCCCACATGGCGCGGGCCTACATCAGCCTGGGGCGGCGCGCCGAGGCGGACACCGCGGTGGTCGCCGCGGAGCGGCAGGCGCGGCAGTCGGGCAGCGCGTCCACGCTCGCCCACGTGCTGTACCAGGCGGGCTGCACGCTCCTGCGGGACGGCCGGGCGGCCGGTGCCGCGGAGCGGCTGCGCGAGGCCCAGCGGTTGCACGGACGGGCCCGCAATCCGCGCTGGGAGGCGCTGTGCTGGGCGCGGCTCGCCTACTGCGAACTGGAGCAGGGCAGGCCCGTCGAGGCGATGAAGTGCGCGGACGCGGCGCTGGCGCTGGAGGGGGAGCTCGGTGACGCGTTCTGCCACGCGCTGGCGATGGCGGCGCGGGGGCGGGCCCTGCTGGCCCTCGGCGATCTCGACCGGGGGAGGGGGGCGTTGCGGATCGCGCACCGGGTGATGGAGCGGCGCGGGGCGCTGGAGGCGGTGGAGATCGCGGGCCTGTTGGAGCGGGGGCGGGCGTGGGCGCCTGATGCGGTGGGGTTGGTGCGGGGCTGAGGGCGGGTTTCGGGTGCGGGTCCGCTGTGGCTTGTCGCGCAGTTCCCCGCGCCCCTTAGGTGGTCCGGAGTGCTCGGCACGTGTGTCCCTTGGGTCGTCCGGGGTGTTCGGCGTGGAATGGGTGTTTGGGTGCGGGTCCGTCGTGGCTTGTCGCGCAGTTCCCCGCGCCCCTGGGTGGTCCGGAGTGCTCGGCACGTGCGTCCCTCGGGTGGTCCGGGGTGTTCGGCGATGAGTGGTGGGGTGCCGGTCGCTCGGGCAGGGAAGGTTGCCCCTGGCGTCGCCCTTTTGTACAAGGAGCGGATTGGGGGTGCGGCTTACCGTGCCCGTATGACGTGGTGGAACTCCCTTGACCCGGCCGCGGTGACCGTGGACCCCGGTGGCCGAGCGACCGTACGGCTTCGCGTACGCAATACGGGAGACACGGTCGAGGAGTACCGGCTGGGAGTTGTCGGCGCCCCGGCGGGCTGGACCCGCGTCGAGCCCGAGGTCCTGCGGCTCTACCCGGGCAGCGAGGGCACCGCCGAGATCTCCTTCGCGCCGCCCCGCTCACCGGACGCACCGGCGGGGCCCGCCCCGTACGGCATCCGGGTCGAGCCCCGTGAGCAGCCCGAGACGCGCGACGTCGTGGAGGGCCAGGTCACGGTCGCGCCGTTCTCGGAGGTACGGGCCGAACTGCTGCCGCCCACACTCGTCGGACGCTTCCGGGGCCGCGCCTCGGTCGCCGTGGACAACCTCGGCAACACCCCGCTGACCGCGACCCTCAGCTTCCGCGACGACGCCGACCGGCTGATCTTCGACGTGTCACCCACTGCCGTCCAAGTCGCCCCGGGCCGCGCCGTGTTCGCCAAGGCGACCGTACGCCCGCAGCGGGTGCGGTGGACGGGGGACGCCCAGGCGCACCCCTTCACCCTCGCCGTGCGCCGCTCCGGCGACGAGCGGGCCCACGAGCTGCCCGGCAGCTTCGACCAGCGTCCGGTCCTGCCCCGCGCGCTGCTCGCGCTCGGCAGCGTGGTCGCGGCGCTCTGCGTCGCCTCCGCGGTGATCTGGTTCTCCTACGCGCCCAAGTTCGACGGCTCGGCCCGCGAGAACCGGGCCGGTGCCGCGCCCGCCGCGGCCCCGCAGGGCGGGGAGAAGGCCAAGCTCGCGGACGCCCCGCCGCCGGCCAAGGACAAGGCCGGTGACGGAGGCGAGGGCGGTGACGGCGGCGGTGACGATGGCGGCGGGGGAGGCGGCGGAGAGGACCTGGGCACCGGCGGCTCGGGCGGCGGTGGCGGCGGCGGGGACAAGGGCAGCTCCACCGGCGGCGGCTCGTCCCACGCGGGCGGCGGCGACAAGGAACCCGCGCGGAAGGCGGGCGGCGGCAGCGGCCACAGACCCCGCTCGGGACCGCCCTGGCGGCGCGGCTACAAGTCCGACGTCGTGGTCGAGTACGCCCAGCGCCGCCTCGCGGCCCTCGGCTCCCGCAACCCGTGCACCCTCACAGGCGACTGGACACCCGGCGTCATCGACACGAACACCGAGGCCAAACTCATCTGTTACCAGAAAGCCGTGGTCCGCACCGGCCGCAGCTCCGGACACAACACCGCGCAGATCTTCAGGACCGATCCGCAGGGCACGCTCGGCCGGGCCACCCTGACCTCCCTCTGGGCGCAGGGCATCCGCGCCTCCGACGTCCGGCGCGGCGCCGACAACTGGCAGGTCGTGCAGTTGCAGGCGGCGTTCTGGTGGGCGTCGCAGGCCGGCATCAGCGATCGGGACCTGGACCGCGACCGGGCCTACGCCGAGCACGGCGTCGCCTACTTCAAGCATGGCGGACATCCGCCCACGACCGCCCGGTACAGCAGCAATACCGCGGCCCACATCAAGGAGTACCAGGTGTCCGTCGGCCTTCCGGCGACCGGCGTCGCCGACAGCGCCACCTTGCAGGCGCTCGTCGGCGGCAGCGTCAACAAGCCCGGCGTGGCGGGGCGGTGAGCGGCATGTGGACCTCGCTCGAACCGTCCGCGACCAGCGTGGACCCCGGCTCCACCGCGAGTGTGCGGCTGCGCGTGCGCAACACCGGCGACACCGTCGAGGAGTACCGCCTCCAGGTGGTCGGCGCCACGGCGGGCTGGGCCCGCGTACAGCCCGACGTACTGCGGGTGTACCCGGGCGCCGAGGCGACCGCCGAGGTGCACTTCGCGCCGCCGCGAACCCCGGACGCCCAGGCGGGCCCGACGCCGTTCGGCGTCCGGGTGCAGCCCCGCGAGACGCCGCAGGCCGCGGACGTGGCCGAGGGCCAGATCACGGTGGGCCCGTTCGCCGAACTCCGTTCCGAGCTGCTGCCGTTGATCGTGCGCGGCCGGCTGCGCGCCAAGGCGTCGGTGGCCGTCGACAACCTCGGCAACCAGCAGCTGACGGCCTCCTTCTCGGGGCGGGAGAACGGCGAGGAGCTCGAGGTCGAGGCGGAGCCCGGCTCCGTCCAGGTCGCCCCCGGCCGGGCCCAGTTCGCGGAGCTCCGCCTCAAGCCCGGCACGGTGAGCTGGGTCGGCGGCACCACCAAGCACCCGTTCACGGTCTCCGTGCTGCGGGCCGGGACGCCCGAGCCGGTGGAGCTGCGCGGCACCTACGTCCAGCCCTCGTTCATCCCCCGCTGGGCGATGGCGGTGCTCTCGGTCCTGGTGGCGCTTGGCATCGCCTTCGCCGTGATGTGGTTCCAGCACAAGCCGAGCTTGTCGACCCAGGCCAGGGAGAAGCAGGGCAGCCAGCAGCAGCTCCCGCAGGGTGACGGCATGAAGCCCGCCCCGAGCCCGTCGCCGAGCGCCAGCAAGGAGGAGAAGAAGGAGGAGGAGCCCGCTCCGCCGGCCGGCGGCAAGGACGACGCGCCGAAGGACGACGGCGGCGGCGGTGGCGGCGGCGGCGAGAAGAAGGAAGACAAGCCCAAGGGCCCCAAGACGCACACGATCCGCAGCAGCGAGGGCGGTGGCTGGTACCTGGAGGTCAAGAAGGGCGAGACGGCCGACGGCACCTACGTCGGGCAGAACCCCGCCCTCACGGACGAGTTCGGCAAGAACCAGGACTGGATCCTGCACCACTACCCCGAGTCCGACACCTACGCCCTGGAGCCCGCCAGCGCCCCCGGCACCGTGCTCGACCAGAAGGTCAACACCAACATCGCCCAGATCTTCCACGCCCCGCCGGAGAACATCAGGACCGGCCGGCTGCCGGGCAACCAGAAGTGGAAGCTGGAGCAGCGCCCCGACGGGCTGACCCGGATCGTCGCCGTCGGCTCCGGCGAGTGCCTCGTCGACATGCAGAACGACACGAGCGCCGTCACCTGGAAGTGCGACGACAACAGCAAGAGCATGGGCTGGACGATCTCCGACTGGCCGTAGGCCGCAGGCCGCAGAAGCGGTGAACGGCAGAAGCGGGGGGGGGCCCCCCGGGCGGCCCCCCCACAAAGCCGTGGGGGCCGGCCACGGCGCCGCGCAGCAACCCCCCGCACAACCACGGGGGCC
>NZ_JBHVYE010000002.1:576045-597416 GCF_042881135.1 Streptomyces sp. NPDC058284 | reverse complement strand
TACAAAAACCCACCCCCCCCGCGGGGCGCCCGACTTGTTTTAAACCCCCCCCGGGGGCCCCGCCCCCCGGGGGGGGCCCCCCCCGCCCCCCCCACCGCTTCACTGCGTGCGTCAGCCGTACGTCGGCCGTACGTCAGCCGCGGTCACTGCCAGGGCAGCGACCCGCCCGGCACGAGCCGCCCCATCTTGCGGTACTCCCGCAGCGCCCCGGCCCTTACGTCCTCGCCCCGCACCGGCCCGCCGTGCCCCGCCGCCAGATAGGCGGCGGTCACCGCGGCCGACCGGATGGCGCCGCCGGACAGCTCGAACTCCTTGGCGCACCGCGTCAGTTCGTCGTCCATGCCGGGCTCGCAGGGCGTGTCGGCCAGCGCGGTCCGCCACAGGGCGACGCGCTGCTCGACGTCGGGAAACGGGAAGTCCACCACCAGGTCGAGGCGGCGCGTGAACGCGTCGTCGATGTTGGCCCGCAGGTTGGTGGTAAGCACCGCGATGCCGTCGAACGCCTCCAGGCGCTGCAACAGGTACGCGCTCTCCAGGTTCGCGTACCTGTCGTGCGAGCTCTTGACCTCCGAGCGCTTGCCGAAGACGGCGTCGGCCTCGTCGAAGAGCAGCACCGCGTCCGTGCGGTCCGCCTCGACGAAGATCCGCTCCAGGTTCTTCTCCGTCTCCCCGACGTACTTGTCGACGACCGCCGACAGGTCCACGACGTAGAGGTCAAGGCCGAGTTCACCGGCCACCACCTCGGCCGACAGCGTCTTGCCGGTGCCGGAGTCCCCGGCGAACAGCGCGATCACGCCGCGCCCACGCCCGCCGCCGGTACGCAGCCGCCACTCGCCGAGCACCTTGTCGCGGTGCCGGGCGCGCAGCGCCAGCTCGTGGAGCAGGCCGAGCGGTTCGTCCGGCAGGACGAGATCCTTGAAGCCGACCTCGGGCCTGATCCGCCGGGCGTGCTTGTCGAGCAGGGGCGCGGACTGAAGGCGGGCGTTGTGCTGCAGGTGCGCTGCGGTCGGCGGGGTGCCGTCGAAGGCGGCGAGATGGGCGGCGCCGCGCGCGGCCCGGCGGATCTGCGCGCCGCTGAGCCGGTAGGGGGCGACGGCCTCGCCGAGGTCGAAGTCCGGCTCGTACGCGGGGACGTGCCGGGCCAGTTCGCTCTGCCAGGCCCCGGACACGTCGACGCCGTCCTGCGGCCCGTCGAGCGCGAGGAGCCCGGCGTCCGGCGCCCAGCCGGGGTCGTAGGGTTCGCTGCCGAAGAACACCACGGGTACGTCGCCGGTCGCCAGGTCCCGTACCAGGGGACCCGGTTCGGGCGGCAGCGGCCCCACGACGAGCGCGGCCCGCCGCAAGCGGGCCTCACGCACGAGCGCCGTGGCGGTGGCGGTGGCAGTGGCCGACGCGGCTGCGCCGTCCCCGGTGCGTCCCGGGGGCCGGTGTCGCAGGACGGGCAGTCCGGCCGCCCGCAGCGCGTCGGCCACCGGGCCCGCGGCGGTGCCTTCCCTGCGTTCCCGCAGGTGGACGAGGAGCGGCCCCTCGGCGGCGAGGGCGGCGACACGGGCGGCGAGCGGGTGCACGGCCTCGGCAGGGGTCTCGCCGGTCAGCAGCTCGACCTCGTGCCCGACGAGTTCGGGGTCGAGGCCGTCGTCGCCGAGCAGCTGGGCGACGACC
Source organism: Streptomyces sp. NPDC058284 (assembly GCF_042881135.1). Lineage (NCBI taxonomy): Bacteria > Bacillati > Actinomycetota > Actinomycetes > Kitasatosporales > Streptomycetaceae > Streptomyces > Streptomyces sp. NPDC058284. Next base: position 595,754 of record NZ_JBHVYE010000002.1, on the reverse strand, counting down.
CGCTCCGGTACGCGCAGGGCCCGCCCTGGCAGCGGCCTGTCCTCGTCCTCGACGACGACCAGGCCGCTGGACCGCAGCGGCGCCAGCGGATGGAAGCGGGCGCGGGCGAGCGGGTCGTGCGGTCCGGTGCCCGCGAGGTCGAGGGCGAGCGCCACGGTGGCCCTGCGGCGCCCCACGTCGTCGTTGAGGTAGCCGTACAGCGGCTCGAAGCGGCGGTCGACGTCGGGGGCGAGGGCGGCGAGGAGGATGTCCCGGTCGAGCGGACCGAGCCCGAACCGCCGCGCCAGCTCGTCCAGCGGGTCGGGAGCACCGCCTTCCGCCGTCTCTTCGGCGGACGGTGGCGGCACCGTCGCCGGTGGCGGCGCCGTGGCCAGCCGGTGCGCCGTCTCGGGCGTCACGTACAGGCCGCGCAGCGGGTCCGCGGCCGTCGGGTCGTCCGCGCCGCGCCGTTCGACCAGCTCGGCGACGCGTCCGCGCAGCGACGCGAGGCGCGTCAGCAGCGCTTCGGCGGCGGCGCTCACCGCTCCTCCGTCCCGGCGTCCCGCGGCTTGCGCAGCATCCGGGGCCGGGGCTCGCCCAGCTCACCGGCCTTGTCGCGCACGGCGACGACCGCGCCCTCGGTGACCGGCGGCGCCACGTCGTACGTCGGCGAGACCGGGAACGGCACGGTGATCACCACGTCCAGGGACGGCTTGAGCTCACCGCCGAGCGCCGACCAGATGTCGGCGATGGAGCGGGACTCGGGCGGCGGCACCGCGACGCTCAGCGGCAGGGTGACACTGAGCGCGGCGAGCGCGGCGGGCAGGTCGTCCGGCGGCAGCAGCTCGTGGGCGAGCAGGGTGCCGAGGGCCGCCGAGAGGAGCCGGTGCTCGTCCTCGGGGCGGTTGGTCCAGGCGGTGAGCAGGTAGGAGAGCCGGAACCAGCGCGGCGGCTGCCGCCTGCGCAGCACCGTGCCGTCAGGGCCGCGCTCCGCGTAGGCGCCGCGTTCGCGCCGGGCCACGTCCTCGCGGATGTCGTACAGGTAGGAGTTGAGCGTGGGGGCGTTGCGCCGCGCCGCCCAGTCGCGGGTCGGCGCCTCGAACACGACCTCGCCCGCGCCTTCCGGGAGCGCCCCGCGCAGCAGCGCGCGCAGCGCCTCGTCGACTTCGTGGATCACGGCCGGGCCCCCCGGGCGAGCGGGAAGGGGTGGTTCGGTCGCATCAGATGTATCCCTCCCGCAGCGCGTACGCGACGGCATGCGCGCGGTTCTGCAGCTGCAGGCGCGTCATGAGCGCGTGCAGGACGTTCTTGACGGTGCGTTCGGAGTACGCGAGCTTCTCCGAGATCTGCTTGGTGTCCAGGCCCTCCGCGATCAGCCGCACGACGTCCACCTCGCGGGGCGCCATGCCGAGGGTGGGCAGGGCGCCGGCGGCGGACGGCGGGCCGTCGAGCGCGGAGAGCCGAAGGCGGCCCAGCTGGGCCATGAGCCGGTTGATGAGGTCGGGCGGCAGTTCCCCCTCGCCGCGCGCCGCGCTGTGCACGGCACGCAGCAGCTTCTGCGGGGTCGCCTGGTGCCGCCACAGGATTGCCCGTACGCCGTACTCGACGACCGAGAGGAGCTCGGGCTCGCGCAGTTCGCTGGCGATCAGCACGACGCGCTGCTCGGTGGATCTCGCCAGGCGGCGCAGCTCGGCGCCGGCCGGGTCGTCGAGCCGGTCCACCAGCATGACGGCGACCCGCCCGGGGGCGGACGGCGCCGCGGCCCGGCCGGGCTCCGGCGGCTGCGCGCCGTCCACGGGGCGGTCCAGGAGCTCGACGGTCGGTTCGTGCCGGAGATGACTGATCACTCCGGCCCGGCTGAGGGGGTCGGTGGCGTGCACGACCACCGATATGCGTGTATCGGACACTGAAGTTCCCTGTCTTCCCCCGAATAGCGACGGGCACAGGGTGACCGAGACCGATCAACAAACGATTGTCGCCGGATCAACGAGGTCGTTTACCGACCGGTCGGCGACACCATGCCGACCGGCACGCTCTCCCGTACCGTCACTTTCAGGGCGAACGGCGCGTGTCGGCGGCGATCACGGGGTACCCGGCGCCAACGGATCGGTCACGGATCGGCCACGGATCGGCGACCCGACGGAGAGGAGCCCGTCGTGAGCGAGAAGGACCAGCTGCGGACCTACCGCGGGAAGCGGCGCTTCGACAGGACGCGCGAACCGAGCGGCGAGCGCACGAGCGAACCGAGCGGCGAGCGCGCGGAGCGGGCGCAGGACGAGGTGGGCGGGACACGGCAGGACGAGGCCGCGCAGGACCGGCAGGGCGACGAGCCCGTCTTCGTGGTGCAGATCCACGACGCGAGCACGATGCACTTCGACTTCCGCCTGGAGGTCGACGGCGTGCTCAAGTCCTGGTCGGTCCCCAAGGGACCCTCCACCGACCCGCACGACAAGCGGCTCGCCATCCCCACCGAGGACCACCCCATGGAGTACCGGCACTTCGAGGGCGTGATCCCCGAGGGCGAGTACGGCGGCGGCACGGTCATCGTCTGGGACCGCGGCACCTACCGGCCGACCAGCCACGACAAGAAGAAGCGGCCCGTGCCGTTCGGCCGGGCGCTGGAGAACGGCCACGCCACGTTCGAGCTGCACGGCGAGAAGCTCCGCGGGCGGTACGCGCTCACCCGGTTCCACGGCCGCGAGGAGAAGAGCGGCGGATCGGCCAAGCCGACCTGGCTGCTCGTGCGGACCGGCTCCGGGGGCGGGAAGGGCGCGGGCACCCCCGACCCGCGCCGGGCCCGCTCCGCGCGCAGCGGCCGCACCCTGCGCCAGGTCGCGGCGGCACCGGACGCGCCTGAATAGGAGCGACCTTCCTCGTGTGCGCCCGGGGACCTTCGCCCCCGGGATAGGTGAGAAAAGTCCCGGTATGTCGGGTATCAGTTGCGGAACCACCACCTCGGACGCCAGGAATCGGTCGAGGAGAGGTCTGTGCTGTGCCACGGGACATGAGCGTGAGCGACGAATGGGAGCGGACGGCCCGCCCGGGGACCCCGGCCCCGCGCGCGGGGACACGGAGCCGTGCGGCGCCCCGGGCCCGAACCGGGGTCAGGGCGTTCTGGAAGACCAGGGCGCTGCGCCTCGTCCCGCCGGGCGAGCGCGGGCCCGCCGCCGTTCCGCGGGACAGCCCGCCGTCCGGCGCTTCGGGGGAGACGTACGGCGCGCCGTGCTGGCTGAGCCTGGTCACGCGTGATCTCCGCGCCGCCGAGGAGTTCTACGGCCGCGTCCTCGGCTGGTGCCACGTGCCGCTGCTCGGCTCGGCGGGCCGCGCGCGCTCCCTCGTACTGAAGGGCGGGGCGCCGGTCGGCACCATCAGCGAGTCCGCCTGCGAGCTCGGCGGCTACGCGAACTGGATGCCGTACTTCCGCGTCCCCGACATGGACATCGCCATGGCCCGCCTGCGGGAACGGGGCGCCACCGTGGCGGTCGGGCCGCTGAACACCGGCACGGGCCGGGTCGCCGTGGTGGCGGGACCGCAGGACGCGGTGTTCGGCCTGCGCCAGAAGACCCCCGACCCGCGCTGGACCGTGGGCCGAGGCCCGGTCGCCGCGCTCGACCTGCACACGCGGGACATCTTCGCGGCGGCCCTCTTCTACGGCGGCGTACTCGGCTGGGCCGGTGAGGAGGGCGCCTGCTGCGACGTGGAGTACGTCGACGACCGGATCGCGGTACGCGGCGGACAGCGCACGGTCGCCGCGCTCAGGACCGGGACGGCGCCGGGCTCCGAGGGCCGGTACCGCTGGCACACGAGCTTCCGGGTGGCCGACGTCGAGGCGGCCGCCGCGTCGGCCGTGGAGTGGGGCGGGCGCGTGATCTCACCACCGCGGGGGCCACGCTCCCGGCGGGAGGCCGTTCTCGCGGACCGGGAGGGCATCCCGTTCACGGTCGTCGCGGGCGATGGCCGCCGCGAGCCGAACAGTGCAGATCGAGCGTAGGCAGGAAGGGTAGGACGATGTTTCTTCGGGCAGTCGGCCTGGACGAGGCCACTGAGCCGGACGAGGGCGCGCCGAGCGGATCCGCCGGCCTTCCGCGAGGAGAGTTCCTCGTGCCCCCGCAAGGCGGGTTCTTCGGACCGCGGCGCGGCGCGGCGGCCGGGCTGCCGCGGATCACGGACACGGACCGGGTCGCGCCGAAGGACGCCCGGGAGCTGTCGAAGCTCTTCTTCGAGCGGCTGCGGACGCTGGAGGAGGGTTCGCCCGAGTACACGTACGCGCGCGACACCCTCATCGAGATGAACCTCTCCCTGGTGCACTACGTGGCGGGCCGCTTCCGCAACCGCGGCAACGGCCAGCTGGAGGACATCGTCCAGGTGGGAACGGTCGGTCTGATCAAGGCGATCGACCGGTTCGACACGGACCGCGGGTTCGAGTTCGTCTCGTTCGCCGTGCCCTGCATCCTCGGTGAGATCAAGCGGTACTTTCGGGACACCAGCTGGGCCGTGCACGTCCCGCGCAGGCTGCAGGAGCTCCGCACCGAACTGGCCAAGTCGCAGGAGAAGCTGTCCTCCACGCTCGGCCGTGAACCGACGGTCAAGGAACTCGCGACCGACCTCGGGGTGAGCGAGGAGCAGACGCTGGAGGGCATCGTGGCCGCCAACGGCTACGCCGCCGGATCCCTGGACGCCCCGCACGACCTGAGCGACGACGGCGTCGCGCACGGGAGCGGCCGCTCGCTCTCCGAGGTCATGGGCGACCTCGACCCCGCGATGGAGGTCGTCGAACACCTCCACGCGCTGGCCCCCCTCCTGGCGGAACTGGACGAACGCGAGCGCCGCATCATCGAGCTGCGCTTCGGCCAGGAGATGACCCAGGCCGACATCGGCCGCCTGCTCGGCATCTCGCAGATGCACGTGTCCCGGCTCCTCTCCCGCACCCTGGCGCAGCTGCGCGCGGGACTCCTGACGCGCGAGTAGCGGGCGGCCGGGCGCGAGCGCACGGACAGCCCGAACAGCCCGAACAGCCCGAACAGCCCGAACAGCCCGAACAGTCCGGACAGCCCGGCACCGCTCAGTCGAGCACGCCGAGCTCGGTGTCGGGGCGGCAGTGCGGACAGGGATCGACGTTCTCGGCGAGCGCGCGGAGCGCCGCCTCACGGGCGACACCGCGCACGCGGCTGCCCGCCATGTGACAGCCCCCGAGATGCACGTACACAGGCGTCCGCCCGCCGAGTCCCTGCTCGATCAGCCAGTCGGGGACGGGCGGCCGGGCCTGCTCGCCGCGGCGCCGCTCGGCCTCGCGCCGCTCCTCGTCGGCGATCCACTTGCGCGTGCGCGCCAGGTCGCCGAGCTGTACGCGTTCCAGGAAGCGCAGCAGGTCGAGACGGGTCGGCGGACGCGGATCGTTCACATGTTCGAGTCTAGAGGGTGCGAGTGCGCGAAGGACTCGACCCCGATGTTCGTGGGGCCCCCGACAGGGACAAACTCCGTGGCTTTCCCCCCGGCCGGGCGCGATACTCAGCCGTGTGTTCTTGACGATCTCGACTACAGGCGATGCGCAGAACCCGGCCACTGACCTGGGCTTCCTGCTGCACAAGCACCCGGACAACGCGCAGGTGTACAGCACCGCGCACGGCAGCGCGCATGTCCTCTACCCAGAGGCGACGACCGAGCGCTGCACGGCCGCGCTGCTCCTGGAGGTCGACCCCATCGCGCTCGTGCGGCGCGGAAAGGGGAAGGGTAAGGGCAGGGGCGGGGCGCCCGACGCGGCACTCGCGCAGTACGTGAACGACCGGCCGTACGCGGCCTCCTCACTGCTCGCCGTGGCGCTGAGCGCGGTCTTCTCCACCGCGATGCGCGGCGTGTGCAAGGCGCTCCCCGAGCGGGCCGCGCGGCCGCTGCCGCTCCGCGTCGAGGTGCCCGCCCTGCCCGCGCGCGGCGGCGCGGAGCTGGTGCGGGCGCTCTTCGAGCCGCTCGGCTGGACGGTGACGGCGACGCCGGTCCCGCTGGACGTGCGGTTCCCCGAGTGGGGCGACTCGCGGTACGTACACCTCGTACTGGAGGCGCCCGACGGGAAGTTGACCCTGGGCGAGGCCCTGCGCCACCTGTACGTCCTGCTGCCCGTCCTCGACGACGCCAAGCACTACTGGGTCTCGCCCGACGAGGTCGACAAGCTGCTGCGGGCCGGTGAGGGCTGGCTGGCGGACCACCCGGAGCAGCAGGTCATCACCAGCCGCTACCTCTCGCGGCGCCGGTCGCTGACCCGGGAGGCCGATCAGCGGCTCGAACTGGTGCGGCTCGCCGACGCGGACGACACGGACGTCGAGGAGATCGACAACGCCGTCGACGAGGGGGCCGACACCGAGGAGAAGCCGGTGCCGCTCGCGGTGCGGCGCCGGGAGGCGATCCTCGCCGCGCTGACCGCCGCCGGGGCCTGCCGCGTGCTCGACCTGGGCTGCGGGCAGGGCCAGCTGGTGCACGAGCTGCTCAAGGACGTGCGGTTCACCGAGATCGTCGGGGTCGACGTGTCCGTGCGCGCGCTGACCGTCGCCTCGCGGCGGCTCAAGCTCGACCGCATGGGCGAGCGCCGTGCCGAGCGCGTCAAGCTCTTCCAGGGGTCGCTCGCGTACACCGACAAGCGGCTCAAGGGGTACGACGCGGCCGTGCTCAGCGAGGTCATCGAGCACCTCGACGTGGAGCGCCTGCCCGCCCTGGAGTACGCGGTGTTCGGCTCCGCGCGGCCCCGTACCGTCCTCGTGACGACGCCGAACGTGGAGTACAACGTCCGCTGGGAGTCGCTCCCCGCGGGCCATGTGCGCCACGGCGACCACCGCTTCGAGTGGACGCGCGAGGAGTTCCGGGCGTGGTCCCGCAAGGTGGCCGAGCGGCACGGGTACGGCGTGGAGTTCGCCCCGGTGGGCGACGAGGACCCGGACGTGGGAGCGCCCACGCAGCTGGCCGTGTTCACCCGGGCCGACAAGACCCCGCACAACGGCAAGACCACGCACGACCACAAGACCACGCACAGCGACAAGACCGCGAACGCCACGAAGGAGGTGCGGGCCGCATGACGAACGACAGCAGCACCGGCACCGGTGTCAGTACCGAAACCCCGCGCGAGCCCCGCGTCCTCCCCGTCACCGACCTCTCCCTCGTCGTCCTCGTCGGCGCCACCGGGTCGGGCAAGTCCACCTTCGCGCGCCGCCACTTCAAGCCCACCGAGGTCATATCCAGCGACTTCTGCCGCGGGCTCGTCGCCGACGACGAGAACGACCAGGGCGCGAGCCGCGACGCGTTCGACGTCCTGCACTACATCGCGGGCAAGCGGCTGGCCGCCGGGCGGCGCACCGTCGTCGACGCGACCAGCGTGCAGAGCGACAGCCGCAAGCAGTTGATCGAGCTGGCCAGACAGCACGACGTGCTGCCCATCGCCATCGTGCTCGACGTGCCCGAGGAGGTTTGCGCCGCGCGCAACGCGAAGCGTGAGGACCGGGCAGGCCTGCCGCGCCGCGTCATCCAGCGCCACCAGCGCGAACTGCGCCGCTCCCTGCGCCACCTGGAGCGCGAGGGCTTCCGCAAGGTGCACGTCCTGCGGGGCGTGGCCGAGGTCGAGGCCGCCACCGTGGTCACCGAGAAGCGCTACAACGACCTCTCCCACCTCACCGGTCCCTTCGACATCATCGGCGACATCCACGGCTGCTCCGCCGAGCTGGAGACCCTGCTCGGCAAGCTCGGCTACGTCGACGGCGCGCACCCGGAGGGCCGTACGGCCGTCTTCGTCGGCGACCTCGTCGACCGTGGCCCGGACACCCCGGGCGTGCTGCGCCGCGTCATGTCGATGGTCGCCGACGGCACCGCGCTCTGCGTCCCCGGCAACCACGAGAACAAGCTCGGCCGGTACCTGAAGGGCCGCGGCGTCCAGCACACGCACGGCCTCGCCGAGACCGTCGAGCAGCTGGCCGGGGAGAGCGAGGAGTTCCGGGCACTGGTGCGGGAGTTCGTCGACGGTCTCGTCTCGCACTACGTCCTGGACGGCGGCGGCCTCGTTGTCTGCCACGCCGGTCTGCCCGAGAAGTACCACGGGCGTACGTCGGGGCGGGTGCGCTCGCACGCGCTGTACGGCGACACGACCGGCGAGACCGACGAGTTCGGCCTGCCCGTGCGCTACCCGTGGGCGGAGGAGTACCGGGGCCGGGCCGCGGTCGTCTACGGCCACACCCCGGTGCCCACCGCGACCTGGCTGAACAACACCATCTGTCTGGACACCGGCGCCGTCTTCGGCGGCAGCCTGACCGCGCTGCGCTGGCCGGAGCGGGAACTCGTCGACGTACCGGCGGAGCGGGTCTGGTACGAGCCGGTCAAGCCGCTGCGCACCGAGGCGCCGGGCGGCCACGACGGGCGCCCGCTCGACCTGAACGACGTGCACGGCCGCCGCGCGGTGGAGACCGGGCACGCGGGCCGCGTCGCCGTGCGCGAGGAGAACGCGGCCGCGGCCCTGGAGGTCATGAGCCGCTTCGCCGTCGACCCGCGGCTCCTGCCGTACCTGCCGCCGACGATGGCGCCCACGGCCACCTCGCACCGGGACGGCTACCTGGAGCACCCGGCCGAGGCCTTCGCGTCGTACGCCCAGGACGGCGTCGCCCGCGTCGTGTGCGAGGAGAAGCACATGGGCTCGCGCGCGGTCGCCCTGGTCTGCCGCGACGCGGACGTGGCCCGGGAGCGCTTCGGTGTGGAGGGCGGCCCGACCGGCTCCCTCTGCACCCGCACGGGACGCCCCTTCTTCCGGGACCCTGCGACCACCGAGGAGGTGCTCGGCCGGGTGCGCGCGGCCGTGACCGACGCGGGCCTGTGGGACGAGCTGGAGACGGACTGGCTGCTGCTCGACGCGGAGCTGATGCCGTGGTCGCTGAAGGCGTCCGGGCTGCTCCGTACGCAGTACGCGGCCGTGGGCGCCGCTTCGGGGGCCGTGTTCCCCGCCGCCCTCGCCGCCGTCGAGGCCGCGGCGGCGCGCGGTGTCGACACCGGTGACCTGCTGCCCAGGCAGCGCGGCCGGGCCGCGGACGCCGCCGCGTTCACCGAGGCCTACCGCCGCTACTGCTGGCCGACCGAGGGTCTTGAGGGCGTGCGTCTCGCGCCGTTCCAGCTCCTGGCGGTCCAGGGCCGCAGCCTCGCCGCGCTCCCGCACGACCGGCAACTGGCCCTGATCGACCGCATGGTGGAGCACGACGGCAGCGGCCTGCTGCAGACCACCCGCCGCCTCTACGTCGACACCGGCGACGAGGCGTCCGTGCGGGCGGGCGTCGACTGGTGGCTGGAGATGACCAGCCGCGGCGGCGAGGGCATGGTCGTCAAGCCGGTCGAGGCGCTGGTCAGGGACGCCAAGGGCAGGATCGTCCAGCCCGGCATCAAGTGCCGGGGCCGCGAGTACCTGCGGATCATCTACGGTCCCGAGTACACCCGCCCGGAGAACCTGGAGAAGCTCCGCGGCCGCTTCCTCGGCCACAAGCGCTCGCTCGCCGTCCGCGAGTACGCGCTCGGCCTTGAGGCGCTCGACCGGCTCGCGGCGGGCGAGCCGCTGTGGCGCGTGCACGAGGCGGTGTTCGCGGTCCTCGCCCTGGAGTCGGAGCCGGTGGACCCGCGGCTCTGAGAGCCTGTCCGGCGGCTTTGGCCGCAATGACGGGCGTCGGCCGCCCGGCCGGGGAAAGATGGGTCCCATGGGATTCCATGTCGACTCCGAGGCCGGGCGGCTGCGCCGCGTCATACTGCACCGCCCCGATCTGGAGCTCAAGCGGCTGACTCCGAGCAACAAGAACGCCCTCCTCTTCGACGACGTCCTGTGGGTGCGCCGGGCCCGCCAGGAGCACGACGGCTTCGCCGACGTGCTGCGCGACCGCGGCGTGGCCGTCCACCTCTTCGGCGACCTGCTGACCGAGACCCTCGACGTGCCCGCGGCCCGCCTCCTCGTCCTCGACCGCGTCTTCGACGAGAAGGAGTACGGCCCGCTCGCCACCGACCACCTGCGGGCCGCCTTCGAGACGATGCCTTCGGCGGAGCTCGCCGAGGCGCTGGTGGGCGGCATGACCAAGCGGGAGTTCCTCGCGGCCCACCCCGAGCCGACCTCGGTGCGCTTCCACTGCATGGACCTGGACGACTTCGTGATCGGCCCGCTGCCCAACCACCTCTTCACCCGCGACACCTCCGCCTGGATCTACGACGGCGTCTCCATCAACGCCATGCGCTGGCCGGCCCGGCAGCGCGAGACCGTGCACTTCGAGGCGATCTACCGGCACCATCCGCTGTTCCGGGACGAGGACTTCAACGTCTGGTCGCAGGGCCAGGCGGACTACCCCTCGACCATCGAGGGCGGCGACGTCCTGGTGATCGGCAAGGGCGCGGTACTCATCGGCATGAGCGAGCGCACCACCCCGCAGGCCGTCGAGATGCTCGCGCACAAGCTGTTCGCGGCGGGCTCGGCGCAGACGATCGTCGCCCTCGACATGCCGAAGCGGCGCGCCTTCATGCATCTGGACACGGTCATGACGATGGTCGACGGCGACACCTTCACCCAGTACGCGGGCCTCGGCATGCTCCGCTCGTACACCATCGAACCGGGCGTCGGGGACCGGGAGTTGAAGGTCACCGACCACCCGCCGGAGAACATGCACCGGGCCGTCGCCGCCGCGCTCGGCCTGGACTCGATCCGGGTGCTCACGGCCACGCAGGACGTGCACGCGGCCGAGCGCGAGCAGTGGGACGACGGCTGCAACGTCCTCGCCGTGGAGCCCGGTGTCGTCGTCGCGTACGAGCGGAACTCCACGACCAACACCTTCCTGCGCAAGCAGGGCATCGAGGTGATCGAGATCCGGGGGAGCGAGCTGGGGCGCGGCAGGGGCGGGCCGCGGTGCATGAGCTGCCCAGTGGAGCGGGAGGCGGTGCCCGGGGCGTAGGGGGTTCTCCCGACCGCATTCACCGGGCAGACGCGTCTGTATATAGATGCGGACCGTCGTATATAGTTTCAAGCCCACCGTGTCCGCACCCCTGTCCCCGCACCCCTCTTCCCGTATCCCTGGAGCGCCTCATGGCCACAGACCTCACCGGTCGCCACTTCCTCAAGGAGCTGGACTTCACCGCCGACGAGTTCCGCGGCCTCGTCGCCCTGGCGGCGGAGCTGAAGGCGGCCAAGAGGGCCGGGGCCGAGACGCGCAGGCTGAGCGGCAGGAACATCGCGCTGATCTTCGAGAAGAGCTCCACGCGGACCCGCTGCGCCTTCGAGGTGGCCGCCGCCGACCAGGGCGCGTCGACCACCTACATCGACCCGTCCGGCTCGCACATCGGCAAGAAGGAGTCCTCCAAGGACACCGCCCGGGTGCTCGGCCGGATGTTCGACGCCATCGAGTTCCGCGGGGACGCGCAGGACACCGTCGAGACGCTCGCCGCCCACGCGGGCGTGCCGGTCTACAACGGCCTGACCAATGCCTGGCACCCCACCCAGATGCTCGCCGACGTGCTCACGATGACCGAGCACACCGCCAAGCCGCTCCATGAGACCGCCTTCGCCTACCTCGGTGACGCCCGCTTCAACATGGGCAACTCCTACCTGGTCACCGGCGCCCTGCTCGGCATGGACGTCCGGATCGTCGCGCCCAGGACCTACTGGCCGGCCGATCACGTCATCGCGCGGGCCCGCGAGCTGGCGGCGGCCAGCGGCGCCCGCCTGACGCTCACCGAGGACGTCGCCGAAGGCGTACGGGGCGCCGACTTCGTCGGCACCGACGTGTGGGTCTCGATGGGGGAGCCCAAGGAGGTGTGGGCCGAACGCATAGCCGCCCTCGCGCCCTACGCGGTGACGATGGACGTGCTGCGCGCCACCGGCAACGCCGACGTGAAGTTCCTGCACTGCCTGCCGGCCTTCCACGACCTGGACACCCAGGTCTCCCGGGAGATCCACGCGACGTACGGCCTGGAATCCCTGGAGGTCACCGACGAGGTCTTCGAGTCGGCGCACTCCGTGGTCTTCGACGAGGCCGAGAACCGCCTGCACACGATCAAGGCGGTCCTGGTCGCGACGCTGGCCGGCCCCGCCCGGCGGGAAGCGTGAACCAGACGGCCTTGCCGGACGCGGTGGGGCGGTGACCGCAGGACGAGCTGAGGGTGCGGATCAGGAGCAGGCCTCGGCCGTGCTCCTGCCAGGGGTCCGGCTCGCGCGCGTCGGGGTCGGTGAGATCGCCGGGCGGCAGCGGGTTGGAGTCGTGCACCTCGACCTGACAGCCGGTCGGCAGGAGCTCGATCACCAGCTCTATGGGCTCCTTGCCCCCGGTGTGCTCGACAGCGTTGGCCACCAGCTCCGCGGTGAGCAGCTCGGCGGTGTCGGTGTCGGCGGACGACTCGATGTCGGTCAGCGCCGTACGGACCAGTGCGCGCGCGACGGGCACGGCTGCCGTGGTGTGCGGCAGCGTGATGCGCCAGGAGGCGGGGGAGGAAGGCTCGTGCAAGGCGGGTCCGTTCAGGGCAAGCAGGCGGGCGGTCCTGCTTTCAACCGTACGAATCTTAAGTGCTGTCCCGACAGGGGCGACGGTCGGGCATTTCCGGGACGTCCGGCCCTGTGGTGTCTCACGGGACAAGACGCGTGAATCGGGACGTCCGTTCCTCGCGGGGTGGGGGAGCGGGCGGGGGAGCGGGCAGGGGTCACGGGGCAGCGGGGCGGCGCGCGTATCGCGTACTCGTGACGGCGGTCACAGAACGGTGATAACTTCATGAGGTAGCCACCGCAGCGCACTCCAGCCCCAGGCCGAGGAGGCCGCATCTGATGAGTCCCTTCACCGGCTCCGCGACCCGCACCCCCGACTGGCGGCATCTGCGCCTCACCGTCGACGCCGGGGTCGCCACGGTCACCCTCGCCCGCCCCGACAAGCTCAACGCGCTCACCTTCGGCGCCTACGCCGACCTGCGCGACCTGCTCGCCGAGCTCTCCCGCGACAAGTCCGTACGCGCCCTCGTCCTCGGCGGCGAGGGGCGCGGCTTCTGCTCGGGCGGCGACGTCGACGAGATCATCGGCGCCACGCTCGCCATGGACACCGCCCAGCTCCTCGACTTCAACCGCATGACCGGCCAGGTGGTACGCGCCATCAGGGAGTGCCCCTTCCCGGTGGTCGCCGCCGTGCACGGGGTGGCGGCGGGCGCGGGCGCGGTGCTCGCCCTCGCCGCGGACTTCCGCGTCGCCGACCCCTCCGCCCGGTTCTCCTTCCTCTTCACCCGGGTGGGCCTCTCCGGCGGCGACATGGGAGCGGCCTACCTGCTGCCGCGCGTCGTCGGACTCGGCCACGCGACGCGGCTGCTCATGCTCGGCGAACCGGTGCGCGCGCCCGAGGCCGAACGCATCGGCCTGATCAGCGAGTTGACGGAGGAAGGCGGGGCCGCCGAGGCCGCGCAGGCCCTGGCCCGCCGCCTCGCCGACGGCCCCGCCCTCGCGTACGCCCAGACCAAGGCGCTGCTCACCGCCGAACTCGACATGCCGCTCGCCGCCTCCGTCGAGCTGGACGCGTCGACCCAGGCCCTCCTCATGAACGGTGAGGACTACGCCGAGTTCCACGCGGCCTTCACGGAGAAGCGCCCGCCGAAGTGGCAGGGGCGGTGACCATGGCCACGACCCCGCCCACGGCGCGCGCCGCCGCCCACCGCATCGCCGTCATCGGCGGCGGCCCCGGCGGCCTCTACGCCGCGGCCCTGCTCAAGCGCCTCGACCCCGCCCGCGAGATCACCGTCTGGGAGCGCAACGCCCCCGACGACACCTTCGGCTTCGGCGTCGTCCTCTCCGACGAGACCCTCGGCGGCATCGAGCACGCCGACCCCGCCGTCTACGCCGCCCTCCAGGCGGAGTTCGTGCGCTGGGACGACATCGACATCGTGCGCGGCGAGATGCGCCACACCTCCGGCGGTCATGGCTTCGCGGCGCTCGGCCGGCGCAAGCTCCTGGAGATCCTGCACGAGCGCTGCCGCGACCTCGGCGTCGAGCTGCGCTTTCGCACCGAGGCGCCGCCCGCCGCCGCGCTCTCATCGGCGTACGACCTGGTCATCGCGGCGGACGGCGTGCACAGCCGCACCCGCGAGGCGCACGCCGACGTCTTCGGGCCGAGCCTCACCACCCACCGCTGCCGCTACATCTGGCTCGCCGCCGACTTCGCCTTCGACGCCTTCCGGTTCGAGATCGCCGAGACCGAGCACGGCGTGCTGCAACTGCACGGCTACCCCTTCTCCGCCGCGGGCCCCGGCACCGGCACCGGCGCGTCCACCGTCATCGTCGAGATGCGCGAGGAGGTCTGGGAGGCCGCCGGCTTCGCGGACCTCGACGAGCGGGAGTCCACCGAACGCTGCGCCAAGATCTTCGCGGACGCGCTCGGCGGCCGTCCCCTGCGCGGCAACAACTCGTCCTGGACCAACTTCCGCACCGTCACCAACGCCCGCTGGTCGCACGGCAACACCGTCCTGCTCGGTGACGCCGCCCACACCGCGCACTTCTCCATCGGCTCCGGTACCAAGCTCGCCGTCGAGGACGCCCTCGCGCTCGCCGCCTGCCTGGAGGAGCAGCCGGACATCCCGGCCGCGCTCCGGGCGTACGAGGCGGAGCGCCGCCCCGTCGTCGCCTCCACGCAGCGCGCGGCCCGCGCCAGCCTGGAGTGGTTCGAGCGGCTGCCCGACCACCTCGGCCAGCCGCCGCTGCAATTCGCGTTCAACCTGCTCACCCGGAGCCGCCGCGTCACCCACGACAACCTCCGGCTGCGCGACGCCCGCTTCACCCGCTCCGTGGAGCGCGAGTTCGGCTGCCCGGACGGTACGCCGCCGATGTTCACGCCCTTCCGGCTGCGCGAACTGACCCTGCGCAACCGTGTCGTCGTCTCCCCGATGGACATGTACTCCGCCTTGGACGGCGTCCCCGGCGACTTCCACCTGGTGCACCTGGGCGCACGGGCGCTCGGCGGCGCGGGCTTGGTCATGACCGAGATGGTGTGCGTCAGCGAGCGCGGCCGCATCACACCGGGCTGCGCCGGGCTCTACACCGCCGAACAGGCCGAGGCCTGGCGCCGCGTCACCGACTTCGTGCACGCGCAGGCGCCCGGCACCGCCATCGGCCTCCAGCTCGGCCACTCGGGCCGCAAGGGCTCGACGAAGCTGATGTGGGAGGGCATCGACGACCCGCTGCCCGAAGGCAACTGGCCGCTGGAGGCCGCCTCACCGCTCCCGTACAAGCAGGGCAGCCAGATTCCGCGCGAACTCTCCCGCGCGGGGCTGACCCGGATCCGCGACCAGTTCGTCGCCGCGGCCCGGCGCGCCGAGCAGGCCGGCTTCGACCTCCTCGAACTGCACTGCGCGCACGGCTACTTGCTCTCGGGCTTCCTCTCCCCGCTCACCAACCGCCGCACCGACGCGTACGGCGGGGACCTGCCGGGCCGTCTCCGCTTCCCGCTCGAAGTCTTCGACGCGGTACGGGAGGTGTGGCCGGACGGCAAACCCATGACGGTCCGCATCTCCGCCACCGACTGGGCGCAGGGCGGCACCACGGCCGAGGACGCCGTCGGGATCGCGCGGGCGTTCGCGGCCCACGGCGCCGACGCGATCGACGTCTCCACGGGCCAGGTGGTCCCGGACGAACACCCCGCGTACGGCCGCTCCTACCAGACGCCGTACGCCGACCGCATCCGCAACCTGACCGGCATCCCCGTGATCACGGTCGGCGCCGTCTCCTCCTGGGACGACGTCAACTCCCTGCTCCTCGCGGGCCGCGCCGACCTCTGCGCGCTGGCCCGCCCGCACCTCTACGACCCGCACTGGACGCTGCACGCCGCCGCCGAGCAGGGCTACGCGGGACCGGGCGCCACGTGGCCGCTCCAGTACCGCGCGGGCAGTCGACGTCCGCAGACCGGCCGCACCGACGCCCCCAAGCCGAGACTCAGAGCCTGTCCGCCGCGCCGACCCCGATCCTGACCTCTGCCACCGTGCCCTCGCCCCGCAGGGCCACCGCCCCCGGGCCGTCCCGGCGTACGCAGTCGAGACGGCCGAGCGACGTCTCCCGCCCGCCGGGCCCGCCGACGGAGAGCCCCTCGGTGAGGGCCATGACGAAGAGGATCTCGCCCGCCGCGCAGACGGCCTCCGCGCCCCGCGCCGCGACCTTGGCGACGATCCGGACCCGCGCCGTCGCCCGGCCCCTGTGGGTCATCACGTTCAAGTTGCGCACCGCGCCGTCCTTCAGCAGGCAGTCCGTCGCGGCGTCACCGGGAAAGGCGAAGGGGCTCAACGGTCCGACCGGGCACGGTACGCCGTCCACCGTCAGCACCATCCCCTCGCCCTCCACCGGGGTGATCACGCGGTCGATCCCGGGAAAGCGGGAGAAGGCGCCGTCCGCGTCCACGTCCGCGACGCTCACCCGCCAGCCGTCGCCGTCCGCGACCTCCCTCGTCGTACCGCCGCCGTTCCTCCACGGCATGCCGCGGTACGCGCTCCAGCGCAGCACATCCCCGTCCATCAGCCACTTCCTCCCGGACGCATGATCAGCACAGCCGCACCGGGGGTCAGCCTATGCGGGGTACACGAACCGGGCCCCGGCCCCCCTCAGCCGCTCGTCAAGCGCCGCGAACACCGCGGCGGAGCGGGCGCCCGGCCAGTCCGCGGGCAGCAGCTCGGCGGGCAGGCCCGGGTCGGCGTAGGGGAGTTGGCGCCAGGAGTCGAGAGCGAGGAGGTAGTCGCGGTAGGCCTCCTCCGGGGGCGGCGGTCCGTCCGCACGGGACTCCCAGGAACGCAGCACCGGCTCGTGGCGGTCGAGGAACGCCTCGTGCTGCTTGGCGAGCGCCGCGAGGTCCCACCAGCGCGCGACCGCCTCGGACGTCGCCGCGAAACCCAGGTGCGCGCCGCGGAACAGGTCGACGTACGGGGCGAGTTGGAGCCGGTCCAGGGTGTGCCTGGTCTCCTCGTAGAGGTGGGCAGGGGCGATCCAGACGCCCGGCGCCGCCGTGCCGAAGCCGAGGCCCGCGAGGCGGGAGCGGAGCACGTGCCGCTTGTTGCGCTCCGCCTCGGGCACGGAGAAGACGGCGAGGACCCAGCCGCCCTCCTGTCGCGCGGCCTGCGCCCCGTAGATGCGGCGGTCGCCGTCCTCCAGGAGCTGGCGGGCGTCGGGCGAGAGCGCGTACCCCGCGGCGCCCGCCTCGGTGCGCGCGGGCACGAGGAGGCCGCGCCGCTTCAGCCGGGACACCGAGGAGCGCACCGAAGGCGCGTCCACGCCGGCCGGGGCGAGGAGGCGCACCAGTTCGGCCACCGGGACCGGGCCCGGCGCGGCCCGCCCGTAGGCGCCGTAGAAGGTGACGATCAGGGACCGTGGAGTGTGCTGCTCGGACACGTGATCACTCTACGGGCGTCCGGGCGCGCCCGCCCGCAGCCGGAACCGCTGCAGCTTGCCCGTGGCCGTCCTCGGCAGCGCGTCGAGGAAGACGAACTCCCGCGGGCACTTGTACGGTACGAGCTCCGCCCTGACGAACTCGCGCAGCCGCGCCGCCTCCTCGTCGTCCCGCCGCACCCCCTCGCGCGGCACCACGTACGCCACCACCACCTGGCCGCGCAGCTCGTCGGGGCGCCCCACGACCGCCGTCTCGGCGACGTCCGGGTGGCGGAGCAGGGCGTCCTCCACCTCCGGACCGGCGATGTTGTACCCCGCCGAAATGATCATGTCGTCCGCGCGGGCGACGTAGTGGAAGTAGCCGTCGGGGTCCCGGAGGTAGGTGTCCCCGGTGATGTTCCAGCCGTGGCGCACGTACTGCAACTGGCGGTCGTCGGCGAGATAGCGGCAGCCCACCGGGCCGCGCACGGCGAGCAGCCCGGGCTCGCCGTCCGGCACCGGGACGCCGGACTCGTCGACCACGCGCGCCTGCCACCCCGGCACGGCGCGCCCCGTCGTGCCGGGTCTGATCGCGTCGTCGGCGGCGGATATGAAGATGTGCAGCAGCTCGGTCGCGCCGATGCCGTTGATGACGCGCTGTCCGGTGCGCTCGTGCCAGGCCCGCCAGGTGGCCGCGGGCAGGTTCTCACCGGCCGAGACGCAACGGCGCAGCGAGGAGACGTCGTGCCCGTCGAGCTGGTCGAGCATGGTGCGGTACGCGGTCGGGGCGGTGAAGAGCACCGTGATCCCGTGCCGGCCGATGGCGGGCAACAGCTGCTTGGGCGCGGCCTGTTCGAGCAGCACCGACGAGGCGCCGAAGCGGAGCGGGAAGATGACGAGACCGCCGAGCCCGAAGGTGAAGCCGAGTGGGGGGCTGCCCGCGAAGACGTCGTCGGGCACCGGCTTCAGGATGTGCCGCGCGAAGGTGTCGGCGATGGCGAGCACGTCGCGGTGGAAGTGCATGCAGCCCTTGGGGCGGCCGGTCGTGCCGGAGGTGAACGCGATCAGCGCGACGTCGTCGGCGGCCGTGTCCACGGCCTCGTAGCGCTCGGGCTGCTGCCGCGCGGCGCGTACGAGCAGATCGTCGGGCCCGCCCCCGCCGTACGTGGTGACGCCGAGCCCCGGCGCACCGGCTTTGACCAGGTCGTCCACCGAACGGATGTCACACAGCGCGTGCCGCACCTCAGCGATCTCGCAAAGGGTGGCCAGCTCCTGCGAGCGCTGCTGGGCCAGCACGGTCACGGCGACGCCGCCCGCCTTCATCACGGCGAGCCAGCACGCCGCCAGCCACGGCGAGGTGGGCCCGCGCAGCAGGACGCGCTGGCCGGGCAGCACGCCGAGCTCGTCGCTCAGTACGTGCGCGATCCGGTCGACGTGCTGCCGCAGCGTGCCGTACGTCCAGGTCTCGCCGGACGCGGCGTGGAAGGCGGGGCGTCCGGCGCCGAACCGTTCCAGTGTCCGGTCCACCAGCTCGGCACCGCAGTTGAGGCGGGCGGGGTAGTGCAGTTCGGGGCGGTCGTGCACCAGCACGGGCCACCGCTCGCCGGGCGGAAGATGGTCCCGGGCGAACGTGTCGACGTGGCCGGATGCTGTCAGTCCTCGATGGCCGGTGGATTCCATGGCGGCTCTGCCCCCTTGCCTGCCGGTCGGGCGCTGTGGTGGGCTCGCTCGACGAGCGTATCGTGATGGTGACGACAGTCAACGGTGCGCGATAAAGGAGAGGTCCGCGGTGACGGCATTCTCGCTCAATCCCGAACAAACCGCCCGTTGCGCAGCACTCCGCACCCTGGCCGAGGAGCGGCTGCGCCCCCTGGCGGACCAGGGCACCCCGGGCCACGTGAACCGGCCACTGGTGGCGGCACTGGGCGAACTGGGCCTGCTGGAGACGTTGTTCGAGAGGGGTGGGGGAGAGGAAGAAGCGGGACGAGACGAACGAGCGGGCTCGGACGAAGGCGCGGGCTCAGGCCAGGGCGCGGACTCAGGCGAAGGCGTGGCCCCAGTCCAGGGCGCGGGCCCAGGCGACGCTCCCTCAGGGGCGCGGGGAACTGCGCACCCAGCCACATCAAACCCGCACCCGCAACACAGCCCGGCCCCTCCAGGGGCGCGGGGAACTGCGCGACCGGCCACATCGGACCCGCACCCACAACACAGCCCGTCTCCCCCAGGGGCGCGGGGAACTGCGCACTCAGCCACATCAAACCCGCACCCACAACACAGCCCGACCTCTCCAGGGGCGCGGGGAACTGCGCGACCGGCCACATCGGACCCGCACCCGCAACACCGCCCAACCGACGGAGGATCCCGCGCCATGGACCTCTGC